>CAZKWD010000076.1:5569-8468 GCA_964556175.1 uncultured Rikenellaceae bacterium | reverse complement strand
GGATAAAATGAAGGAGATGGCCTCGCAAAAAATGGTTTTTACAAGAAGGGAAGTAACTAAAAAAGAGGCACTCGACCTTTTTAAAAGTAAGGGTGATGAATACAAAACAGAACTTATAAGTGAACTCGAGGATGGCTCCATTTCTCTTTATACACATGGTAATTTCACCGATCTGTGCCGTGGCCCCCATCTTCCGTCAACTGAACCCATTAAGGCCATTAAGTTAACCAGCGTGGCAGGAGCATACTGGCGTGGAGATGAAAAACGCAGGATGCTGACAAGGATATACGGGATAACATTCCCAAAGCAGAATATGCTTGATGAATACCTGGTATTTCTTGAAGAGGCAAAAAGAAGGGATCATCGGCGTATTGGAAAGGAACAGGAGCTCTTTGCTTTTTCGCCAAAAGTAGGGATGGGACTTCCGCTATGGCTTCCCAGGGGATCAGATATCAGGCAGAACCTGATAAATTTCCTGACTTCAGTCCTGAGAAAAAGAGGCTACAGGATCGTAACAACTCCGCATATCGGAAATGTAGAACTTTATAAAACATCGGGCCATTTTGAAAAGTACAGGACCAGCTCATTTCAGCCCATTTCTACACCCCAGGAGGGAGAACAGTTCATGCTGAAACCGATGAACTGTCCTCATCACTGTGAAATATATAATGCCACTCCCCATTCATATAAAGAGCTCCCGTTCAGGATGGCCGAGTTTGGCACTGTTTACAGGTATGAACAGAGCGGTGAGCTTCACGGGCTGACAAGAGTAAGGAGCTTCACACAGGATGATGCACATCACTTCTGCAGACCCGATCAGCTCAGGGAGGAATTCAAAAGGATAATTGACCTTGTCCTTTATGTTCTTAAGGTATTGAATTTCAATGATTTCACAGCTCAGATATCATTAAGGGATCCTGAAAACAAGGAGAAATATATCGGTTCGGACGAAAACTGGGATAAAGCTGAACAGGATATTATTGCCGCAGCATCGGAGAAAGAGCTTCAAACGACTATTGTTAAAGGTGAAGCTGCATTCTATGGTCCTAAACTCGATTTCATGGTCAAGGATGCTATCGGCCGGAGCTGGCAGTTGGGAACAATCCAGGTTGATTATAATCTCCCTGAGAGATTTGACCTTACCTATACCGGCAGTGATAACCAGAAGCACAGGCCGGTAATGATACACAGGGCTATCTTTGGTTCGCTCGAAAGGTTTGTCGCTGTACTTATCGAAAACAATGCAGGAAAATTCCCCCTCTGGCTTGCACCCGAGAAAGCTGTCATTCTGCCTATCAGTGAAAAATACAACGAATATGCAGCAAATGTTTTGGAAATTCTAAATAATTCCGATATTTGCACACTGATTGACGACAGGAGTGAAAAGATCGGTAAGAAGATCAGGGATAATGAATTAAAGAGGATCCCCTACCTTCTTATAATTGGTGAAAAAGAGGTTGAAAGCGGAACTGTCTCAGTCAGAAAGCAGGGTGAAGGTGATCAGGGCAGTATGAAAATTGACGAATTTGTGAATTTAATTCATTCTGAAATAAATAAAGAGATCTCGTAATTATTTAAAAGAACAGATAAATTAGTATTAACAAAATAAGGAGGAAAGAGTTATAGCCGTACCATTCAGAAGAAGCCCCGGCAGGATAACCCAGCCGGCCCATAAAATCAACAACAGGATCACTGCAAAAGTGGTCAGGGTTGTAGGTGATGAAATTGAGGCAGAGGTAATGAGCATCCAGGAGGCCCTCAGACTGGCAGATACGATGGAGCTCGATCTTGTTGAAATTTCCCCGAATGCGGATCCACCTGTATGTAAAATAATTGACTACCAGAAGTTTCTCTATCAGCAAAAAAAGAAGCAGAAGGAGATAAAAGCCAAAGCAGCAAGGATTGTTGTGAAGGAGATAAGGTTTGGACCAAATACTGATGATCACGATTATAACTTTAAGCTGCGACATGCAATAAAATTCCTCGAAGACGGAGCCAAGGTAAGAGCATATGTCTTCTTCAAGGGACGGTCAATATTGTTCAAGGAAAAGGGAGAGGTTCTGCTTTTGAGATTTGCAAACGACCTTGAGGAATATGGGAAGGTTGAACAGCTTCCAAGACTTGAAGGAAAACGCATGATAATCTCCTTCTCACCTAAAAAGAAGAAGTAATTTAATAAATTTTGAATATACGGAAATGCCAAAAATGAAGACAAACCCCGGTGCCAAAAAGAGATTTTCACTCACCGGAACAGGAAAGATCAAACGTAAACATGCATACAAGAGTCACATCCTGACAAAGAAATCTACAAAACGCAAGAGGAACCTTACTTATTCCGGACAGGTTGACAAAGCAGATAAGAAAAATGTAAAGCTTCTGCTTGCAAGTAAATAAGCGTTAACGTTTTGATAAACAAGTAAAATAGTATTAACAGATTGTTCAGCATTAAAGAGTCCGTAAAGCGGAACGCTGACATTCAAAAGCAATGAGTTATGCCAAGATCAGTAAATGCAGTCGCATCAAGAGCCAGAAAAAAGAAGGTTCTTAGACAGACAAAAGGAAACTACCTTTCCAGAAAAAATGTATTCACAGTAGCAAAAAACACCCTCGACAAAGGGCTGGGCTATGCATACCGCGACAGGAAAAAGAAAAAAGGCCAATTCAGGTCCCTTTGGATACAGAGAATAAATGCAGGTGTCCGTCAGTATGATATGAGCTACTCCGAATTTATCGGGAAGCTTGACAAAAAAGGTATCGTACTTAACAGAAAGACACTTGCCGATCTGGCTATGAACCACCCGGAGGCTTTCAAAGCCATAGTGGAAAAAGTGAAATAATAAACTTTATCTCACCTTCATCAGAAACCTTTTAAATCTGATCTTCTTGAACCCTGAGGCTT
>CAZKWD010000076.1:0-5469 GCA_964556175.1 uncultured Rikenellaceae bacterium | reverse complement strand
TATCTCACCTTCATCAGAAACCTTTTAAATCTGATCTTCTTGAACCCTGAGGCTTCTTTGTCGATTGATAGCCAGATGAACTTGGGCTTACCAATGACATGATCCTCCGGAACAAAGCCCCAGTATCTCGAATCAGCCGAATTGTGACGATTATCACCCATCATGAAGAAATAATCCATTCTGAATGTATAACTCGTTGCTGCTTCTCCATTTATATATATTGTATTGCCATCAACCCTGAGGTCATTATCTTCGTAAACATCTATTATCCTTTCATAAAAGGGAAGTGTTGACATGTTGAGGTCAACGGTAGTGCCCTCAGAGGGTATCCAGAGAGGACCAAAATTATCCTCATTCCACTTAAGATCAGGAGTATGAGGGAAAATTACAGGACTCTTTTCCCCCTCTTCAGTGTACAGGGGAGTTACATCTTTAACATTAACAAACTTTGAAATTGCCTCAACATTCTTTTGTGTCAGGGGCAGTATATAAACTGATGAAGAGACCATCATCTGGTCTGATTTTGCTATTTTCAGACGTTCAAAAGCCTTTGGGTTTATGGTGGTCCCATTTGTTACAACACCATAGGTGGTTTGCATTGTCTCATTCACAGGAGCCCTTTCACCATTAACATAAAGCAATCCGGATCTGACAGTTACAGTATCGCCGGGTAACCCCACACATCTTTTTACATAGTTGTCCCGTCTGTCTACCGGACGGTAAATAATCTCATTCCTGCTCCATACCTGCTTCCTTGCAGCCGGCATATAAAAGCTCAGGGGATTTTTATTCATGGTCACATAATTGTCGCGTGCCTGCATATCACGTGCAGTTCTCCTTACTATCTCATAATAAGCCGTTTCCGTCTCTTCAAGTACAACCGTATCCCCTGCCGGAAAGTTAAAGACTATGGGATCATATCTTTTTACCTTACCACATCCTGCAAGACGTTTATATGGCCAAAGCACAAGGTTTGACCATGATTTGGTTTTTATAATGGGCATTGTATTCTGCGTGAACGGAAAGGCAATGGGTGTATTTGGCATTCTTGGTCCGTAAGCAATTTTGCTGACAAACAGATGATCTCCTACCAGCAACGATTTTTCCATAGATGGTGTTGGAATGCGGTAATTCTGAAACAGAAAAATATTAATAAGTGTTACGGCAATAACCGCAAAGATAAGGGCATCGAGCCATTCAATGAATGAGCTGTTATTACCATCCCTCCTCTTCCAGAATGTCCAGTTAACCTTCTCCGAGACATACAGGTCATATATGATGGCCAGCCCCAAAAGGAGCCAGTAATTGCCAATCCATATCACGACGAGTATGTAAATGATAGCTGCAATTGCAAACTTTATATATTTCCCGGGGATTTTAGCGATCATGATGATAATGTTTTTAGAAGCGGTAAAAGTAAAAAAATTAATCAGAATCCAAGTACATCATCCATAGTGAATACTCCTTTCCTTTTTTGTATATATTCGGCGGCATGGACCGCACCCAACGCAAATCCTTTCCTGTTCCTGGCCTCATGCCTTAGAGTGATCGTATCAATTTCTGAATCCCATGATACAATATGTGTGCCAGGGATATTCCCTTCACGGACTGATGTAATCGGAATCAAATTATCTGATCTTTCCTTTTCAAAACACCATCCATTATAATTTGAATGCTGTTTCTGTATACCTTCTGCCAGAGATATGGCTGTCCCACTGGGAGCATCAAGCTTCCCGGTATGATGAATCTCCTCTATTGCAACTGAGTATTCATCATAACGTGCCATTTGTTTTGCAAGCTGGGCATTCAGCCTGAAAAGCAAGTTAACTCCTATGCTGAAATTTGCAGAATGGATAAATGAAGTGTTATTGAGCCTGCATAGTTCCGCAGCTTTATCATAATCCTTCAGCCACCCTGTTGTCCCGGAAATAACTGGTATATTAAGACCCAGACATTTTGAAATATTTTCAAATGCTGTTTCAGGAGTTGAGAATTCAATAGCAACATCTACTCCTGTCATTTTTCCCTGGCAAATATCATCGTTATTTTCCTTGTCAACGATGACGGAAACAATATGTCCGCGTGTAACGACTGCCTCTTCTATTTCGTGGCCCATCCTGCCATATCCTATCAATGCTATATTCATTATCTTGATTTTCTGCGAATTTATCTCTTTTAACGTATGAGGCCCCCTGATATTTCAATAAAATTCTTAACATTAAGTTAATTTGTATAAATACAAGTTACTACTTTGTGGTGAAAAATTTTAACCACAAAGGGTCACAAAGGGAAAAACATCAGGTATATATTTCTTATTTTGCCTGGCAATACTATTTCAAATGAAAAGAAATTATTTTTTATTATCACTTATAACAATGGTTACTTTAGCTTCATGCAGTACACAGGAAAAAGCAGATCTTGTAATTATCAACGGCAAGGTTCTTACAATCGATGAAGCTAATTCATTGACAGAAGCTATCGCAATAAATGGTGAATTGATCGTTGCTACTGGTAAAATGAACAAGATCAAAGGGTGGATTGATGAAGGAAAAACTGAAGTGATAGATGCCGGAGGAAGACTTGTAATACCGGGATTTAATGACGCTCATGTACATTTCGGGCCTCTGGATCCCGACTATATTGAGCTTCGTTATACAACTGATCCTTCGGTAATTACTGAAAAAGTGAAGGCTCAGATTGCCAGATCAAAACCCGGTGAACTGATACAGGGAGGACACTGGGAACATGAGATGTTCACCGATAAAAAATGGCCGACAAAAGAGTTAATTGATAAAGTATCACCGGATAATCCTGTGCTGTTGAGCCGTGCTGACGGACATTCAATAGTTGTAAACAGCTATGTCCTTGAAAGATCCGGTATCACAAAAGAGACTCCCGATCCTTTTGGCGGAGAAATACAGAGAGACCCGGTGACAGGAGAACCAACCGGGATACTCAAGGAGACAGCCCAAAACCTCATTAAAACCGGAGAAGCCAAAATTAATAGATCGGCTGAAGAGGATTCAGCCAGAACATGGCAGGGATATCTGCGCGCCATGAAGGAGGCCCGTGAGCTGGGTGTTACAAGCCTGCAGAATGCCGGGGCAGCTGATTTCGAAGCATATGAAAAACTGCAAAAAGAGGGTGAGCTTACCAGCAGGATAGATATAGGAAAACCGCTGACAAGTGATACAACAGTTCTATTGAAATACCTGGAGATTGAAAAGAGATACTCAAAAGAGGGAAACTGGATCCGGTTCGGATACCTTAAGGCCTTTTCAGACGGATCAATGGGATCAGGTACAGCATTGATGTTTAAACCTTTTGATGATAATCCATCAACATCCGGACTTGCCATGTGGACCTACGATGAACTTGAAAAAATGGTATTGACCGCTGATAAGATGGGATTTCAGATCGGTATACATGCAATAGGCGATAAAGCAAACAACTGGGTGCTGAACATTTATGATAAAGCAGTTGAATTACACGGAAAACATGACAGCCGTCATCGTATTGAACATAGCCAGACCCTCCGGCAATCCGATATACCCAGGTTTTCACAACTCGGAGTTATCCCTTCAATGCAGCCGACTCACTGCATCTCCGATAAGCGATTCTGCGAAAAAAGAATAGGTTCAGAGAGATCGAAAGGTGCATATGCATGGCGCAGCCTTATTGATGCAGGTTCAATGCTTGCCTTTGGAACAGACTACCAGGTGGAGCCGCTAAATCCCATGGAAGGACTCTATGCTGCTGTAACAAGAAAAGACCGGCTGGGAGAAAAAGGGGATGGATGGTTCCCTGAACAGAAACTTACTATGGAAGAGGCAATAAAGTATTACACACTCGGCTCAGCTTATGCACAGTTCATGGAGGACAGGAAAGGAATGATCAAAAAAGGATATCTTGCTGATATAGTAATCGTTGATAAGGATTTACTGACTATCCCGGAATCGGAGATCATGAGAACGAAGGTGGATTATACAATAGTAGGCGGGAAGGTTGTATATGCTTCTGGACGTTGAGAAGGGGCTGTCTCAAAAGTCTAAAAAAATTAACCGCGGAGATCGCGAAGATTATTTGCAAAGAACGCAAAGCTTTAAATATCAATGCCTTTACTTTGCGAACTTTGGTATTTTTTAGCGGACTTTGCGGTTAAAAATTACTTATGAGACAGCCTCTTCAACATTCCATGGATCCTAAAATTGTAAGTGCTTCTTCCCGGTTAGAACCGCAAAACTCCGGCTCAGGCTTAAAATCAATACATACTTTCGGTCTCGACGAATGACCATAAAGGGCACATTTGTAATCATCGAGGAGATGAATACACCTGACCCCCGCCGGTTTGCCGTCAGGCATCCCGGGAATCGGAGATGTGATCGAAATTGCTATGCAGCAGGCTCCGCAACCAGGACGACAATCCATAAGAGAAAAATAATAAATAAGACTTTAAAATTCCAAATTCAATTTACTATTTTCTCTCTATTTACCATATTATTATATTATAAATCCTAATCCTGAATATGAAATATGAAACCTTTTACCTTTTTACTACTTTTACAAAAACAATTAATATGAGGATTGATGTTCTAACAATCTGTCCGGAATTACTTGAAAGTCCACTCAACAATTCAATTGTAAAGAGAGCCAGGGATAAAGAACTAGTCGAAATCAATATTGTTAACCTGCGTGATTTTACAACGGATAAATATAAGACCGTTGATGATTATGCTTTTGGTGGTGGAGCAGGAATGGTGATGATGATAGAACCTGTTTATAAGGCTATGGAGAAGCTGAAGAGTGAAAGGGATTATAACGAGATAATCTACACATCACCTGACGGGGAAAAATTTACCCAGAAAACTGCTAACAGTCTCTCACTGCTTAACAATATAATAATACTGGCCGGACATTATAAAGGGATTGACCAGCGCATAAGAAATCACCTGATTACCAGGGAGATATCGATAGGGGATTATGTCTTATCCGGAGGTGAAATGCCTGCGGCAATAATCATCGATGCTGTCGTAAGGCTTATCCCGGGAGCAATTTCCGATGAACAATCTGCCCTTTCCGATTCCTTTCAGGATGATCTCCTTGCTCCTCCGGTCTATACCCGTCCAGCCGATTTCAAAGGGTGGAAGGTGCCGGATATTCTCCTTTCAGGTCATACAGCCAGAATTGAGAAATGGAGGCACGAGAAGGCAGAAGAAAGAACCCGGAAACTGAGGCCGGATCTGCTGAATGAATAAAATCATGCGATCTTGCGATCCTGCAATCAAAGATTATACAAACATTGCATAACATTGAATGATTGCACGTTTCACCCTCAGTAGCAATCGATAGATTGCAGACATGGGATTGCACGATTTCAATTTTGAAATAACAAAAAGCTTTCGTAAAATTGTATCCTATTTTCTATTAATACATAACTATTTAATAATCAACAACATGAAGACACAGGAT
>CAZKWD010000075.1:0-8476 GCA_964556175.1 uncultured Rikenellaceae bacterium | reverse complement strand
AGAGATTCATCAATGATCTTATCCATAGGTTTCTGTTGTCTGCATGCAGAAGAAAACAGAAAAAACAGTATCCCGGTAATTATTACAACATTTTTCATCATCTAATAATTTATGCAGAAATATTTTCAGCGTATTACTCTTCCCAAGGTATCGCCCTTCATAAGCTGTTCTACCTCAGCTACTGTAACAAGATTAAAATCACCATGTATTGTGTGCTTCAGGCATGAAGCCGCAGCGGCAAAATTCAATGCCTTCTGATCATCATCGGGATAAGTCAGAAGACCATAGATCATGCCGGCCATAAATGAATCGCCTCCACCTACCCTGTCGACAATATGCGTTATCTGGTAAACAGGAGCCTCATAAAGTACCTTCCCGTCATACAGTACCCCGGACCATGTATTATGGTCTGCACTGACAGATCCTCTGAGTGTAATGATAATCTTCTTTGCCCGGGGAAACATTTTTTTAAGTTTCCTGCATACCGATTCATAGCTGGCACCTTTTACCTCTCCGCGGAATACATTCACTTTGTCGGGTTTTAAGCCAAAAATTTTTTCGGCATCTTCTTCATTCCCAAGAATTATGTCGCAGTCACTCACGAGTCCGGGCATCACTTCCGACGCACTTTGCCCCCATCGCCAGAGGTTTTTTCTGAAGTTAAGATCACAGGAAATTACTATGCCTCTCTTTTTTGCAGCAGTTATAGCCTCCTGGCAAACGATAGCTGCTCCCTTTGATATAGAAGGGGTGATCCCTGTCCAGTGAAACCAGTATGCATCTTCAAAAACAGTATCCCAGTCGATCATGCCAGGTTCAATTTCAGCGATTGATGAAAAAGCCCTGTCATATATTACTTTGCCCGGTCTTGATACAGCTCCGGTCTCAAGAAAATAAATACCCAGCCTCTCTCCCCCCCTGATAATATCTTTTGTACCCACACCATGTTTTTTCAATTCCATGATGACCGAGTCACCAAGGTCGTTATATGGCAGACGTGTCACAAATTCGGCATCCAATCCAAATTTCGCCAGTGATACAGCCACATTGGCTTCTCCGCCGCCAAATGATGCGCAAAATGAGGTCGTCTGAGAAAAACGCTGATGCTCAGGAGTAGCCAGGCGAAGCATGATCTCCCCAAAAGTTATAATTTTCCTGTTCATGGTTCTGATATCGTCAAAATATGTATTTAATTAATATATAAAGTTAAAAATTAGGTGCTAAAGGCAATACTGTTTTTTAAAAATGATTAATAATCTGGTAAAATAAAGAATTCTTACTTATCTTAGGTCGAATAAGAAATCTCCTGGCTTCTATTATAGGAATATGGAGGTTTTTTGTGAACATTGGAAAAAAATTATTGACATATGAAGAGAATAATTGTTATTGGCAGTTCTAATACTGATATGGTTATTAAAACTGAGAAGATTCCCATGCCGGGTGAAACCATACTGGGAGGAACCTTCCTGATGAATCCCGGAGGGAAAGGAGCAAATCAGGCTGTGGCTGCATCACGACTGGGGGGTAAGGTAACCTTTATCGCAAAGATAGGGGACGATCTGTTCGGAAACCAGACAACGGGAATTCTGAAGAAAGAGGGTATAGATACCAGTTATATTGTTAAGGATTCCGAGTTACCATCCGGTATTGCTCTTATCACCGTAGACGAGGAGGGAGAGAACAGTATTGTTGTGGCACCCGGATCAAATCATAACCTTATGGTACAGGATATTGATAATGACATCCTGACGGGTGATAAATTCAAAGTCATGCTTCTTCAGCTTGAGATTCCTCTGATGACTGTTGAATATGCAGCACTTACTGCTGCTGAAAGCGGGATAAAAGTCATCCTTAATCCTGCTCCGGCTCAAAAATTACATGACTACCTGCTCAGGCATATATGGCTCATAACTCCTGATGAATCTGAAGTAGAACTACTTACAGGTATAAAGGTGCATAATGAATTTACGGCTGAAGCGGCAGCAACATCTCTTCTTAAAAGAGGTGTCAAAAATGTAATAATAACCATGAGTGCAAAAGGTGCTTTTGTAAAATCAGAGGATTTTACGGAAATGTTTCCCGGAATACAGGTCAAAGCAGTAGATACAACTGGTGCCGGAGATGTTTTTAACGCTGCACTGGCCGTAGCTACTGCAGAAGGAAAAGGATTACGGGATGCCGTTATTTTCGCAAATAAGGCTGCATCAATCTGTGTAACCCGGATGGGGGCCCAGGCTTCAGCACCATACAGAAAAGAAATTGTAGAATAACAGCATGAAATATTTGCCGGTAATATTTGTTTGCCTGCTACTAATATCAGGTTGCAACAACAAGTCCAATAACAATACTGAACCACAGGTCAGTATAATTTTTGATACCGATCTCGGTCCGGATTATGATGATGTCGGTGCCCTTGCCTTTCTTCATGCAATGGCCGATAGCGGCAAGGTGGAGATTCTTGCCACCGTTTCATCAAACAAACATGAACTGGTAGTACCCTCCATCGATGTCATTAATACATATTTCAACAGACCTGATCTTCCAGTTGGCGCTCCGAAAACAGCTGGGGTGGATCTGGGATCATCACAACACTGGGCCGATTCTATTGTAGCACAATATCCTCATACAGAATTATCGACATCTGAAGCTGCCGGTGCCACTACCCTCTACAGAAAAATTCTCAATGCCCGGCCCGATAAGAGTGTTACAATTGTCACGGTAGGATTTCTCACAAATTTGAATAACCTGCTGAAGTCCGAACCTGATGAAATCAGTCAACTTACAGGTTATGAGCTTGTTGAGAAAAAGGTTAAAAGACTTGTATCAATGGCCGGATGCTTTCCTGAAGGAAATGAGTTTAATGTATTCATGGACTCAACAGCATCAAAATATGTATTTGAAAAATGGCCCGGAGAAATAATATTTTCCGGATTCGAAATAGGCTGGGAAATAAGGACAGGACTGCGTCTGATCAAGTCGTCGGTTACGGACAGCCCGGTAAAAGATGTATTCCGCATTAGCATTCCCTTATCGGAGGAAGATAAATTTGGAAGAATGAGCTGGGACGAAACTGCCGTCCTGATTAGTATTTACGGAACTGAGGGTTTATTTGATACTGTTAGAGGAAAGATCATTGTATATCCCGACGGAAGCAACTCATGGGAGGATGATCCGGAAGGGAAGCATCTTTATGTTATTCAGAAAATGCCTGTACCTGATATGGCTCGGTTCATCGAGGACAGGATGATGCATGTACCGGTTAAATGATCCCCCTGCCTTCTTAAAGTGGGGTGTAATTCAGTTATAAACAGTACTATTATGAAAAACAATGTTTCTTTTTTCATTCTTTTACTCCCACTTTTGATCATGGCTTCATGCAATGAACAAAATGAATACAGGAGTATTAAACCTGAAGTTCTTAAAGACAAGATTGCCGGGGGCTGGGCCGGAAAAATGATTGGCGTAACCTACGGCGCCCCAACGGAATTCAGGGCACTGGGAAGGACATACGAGGATTCTATTACATGGGAACCCTCTGATATTCAGGGAAGTATCTGGCAGGATGATATATATGTCCAGCTTACCTTTCTGATGGCAATGGATAAATATGGCATTGATGCTCCGGCAAAACTGTACCAAGAGTTGTTTGCCAGGGCCGGTTATCCTCTCTGGCATGCTAACATGCAGGCAAGGAAGAATTATTACGATAGTATCTTTGCTCCTCTTTCGGGTACACCGGAATATAATATTCATGCTGACGATATTGATTTTCAGATAGAAGCCGATTACATAGGTTTCATGTGTCCGGGAATGCCTCAGACAGCCTCTGCAATTGCCGACAAGATCGGCAGAATAATGAATTACGGCGATGGCATTTACGGAGGGATATTTGTTGCGGCACTATATTCAGAAGCATACTTTTCAACAGATATACCGCAAATTATTGATAAGGCTCTTCTTTCGATTCCTGCTGAAAGCGATTATCACAGGATTGTTAAGGATGTGATAAAGCTCCACCAACATTACCCGGATGATTGGAGGGCAGCATGGAAAGAGCTTGAAGATAAATGGGGAGATGTTGACATCTGCGGTGCGGGTTCACCTTTTAACATTGATGCAAAACTCAACGGTGCTTATATCGTAATGGGATTGCTTTATGGAGAAGGAGATCCTGTGAAAACTCTTGAGATATCAACCCGCTGCGGGCAGGATTCGGATTGTAATCCTTCAAATGCACTTGCAGTAATTGGTGTAATAAAAGGATTCACCGGATTACCTCAGTATATGCAGGATGGTGTTAAGTCAATAGGTGATTCGTTGTTTATCCATACAACATATTCATTTAATAGTGCTGTTGAAAGCACATATAATTATGCTCTTGACCTTATTGCCGATAATGGCGGTAAAGTCAAAAGCAATAAGATCAGTGTTGAATTGCAGGTCCCGGAGGCACCTGAGCTGAAGGTATCTTTCCCGGATCTTGTCTTTGACAGGTGGATATCTGTCTTTGATAAAAAGGAATGGTCATTTAAGGGGAACTGGAAACCTTTTGAGGTTACAGGAAGGAATAACCGGACAAGCCTGCAATCGATATACACAGAAAACTCCGGCGATGAGGTTGAAATATCATTCCAGGGTACTGGTATTTCAATTCAGGGGAACTGGTATAAGGATGGAGGCAAAGCTGATGTATATATCGATGGAACAATTCACCGCTCAATCGATACATACTATTTTTTTGCCGGGCAGCAGCATACAGAAAGTATCTGGCATGTTCTTAACCTGCAGCCTGGTGAGCATAAAGTCAGACTTGTTGTTAAAGGAGAAAATCGTCCGGAATCGGAAGGTACTCGTGTCTATATTACAGGAGCAAAAATCTTTAAAACAGCTCCCAAAAAGAGCGATAACTTTAAGTTTTCATTCGAAAAATAAAAAGTGCCTAAAGTGCCTTGAGTGCCTTGAGTACTTAGAGTTATTTTTCATAACTTTAAGTACTTCAAACTTTAGTCACTTGAAACTTATCTTTTATGTTCATACCACAATCTTATTCACTGGCAGTTATCCTATGCATAATTACCATGCTCTGCTGGGGTTCGTGGGGCAATACCCAGAAGCTGGCCGGAAAATCATGGCGCTTTGAGCTTTTTTACTGGGACTATGTGATAGGGATAGTAATCTTCTCTCTCCTCCTTGGATTTACACTCGGAAGTTTCGGAGACCAGGGACGAAGTTTTACAGCAGATATTGCACAGGCTGACGGGAAGAGTATTCTTAACTCCATCCTGGGTGGTATAATATTTAATGCTTCAAATATCCTTCTCGTGGCAGCAATGGCTATTGCGGGCATGGCGGTTGCTTTTCCGGTAGGTGTGGGAATAGCTCTCGCCCTGGGTGTAATAATTAACTATATTTTTACACCGAAAGGGGATCCTGTAATCCTCTTCATTGGATTAGCGCTGATTGTTGCAGCAATAATCATCGATGCGCTGGCGTACAAAAAGCACAGCTCATCGCTGCAGAAGGTATCAAAGAAGGGCATCCTTCTTTCGGTCTCTGCAGGAGTCCTGATGGCTCTCTTCTACCGTTTTGTTGCCAGCTCAATGGTTGCTGACTTTGCATCACCTGAACCGGGTAAGCTCACCCCCTACTCTGCAGTTTTCTTCTTTGCCATAGGAGTACTTGCCAGCAACTTCCTGTTCAATTATGTTATAATGAAAAAACCTTTCGAAGGTTCTCCTCTCTCATTCAGAGATTATACAAAAGGCAGTGCTGCAGTTCATCTGACAGGAATTCTCGGCGGTATAATCTGGAACATTGGTATGGCGATGAGCATTCTCGCTGCTGGTAAAGCCGGATTTGCTATTTCCTACGGACTGGGACAGGGAGCCACTCTGATTGCCGCTCTCTGGGGTGTATTTATCTGGAAAGAATTCAAGGGAGCATCAAAACAGGTTAACTTACTTATATTGTTGATGTTCCTGGCATACTTAGCAGGACTGGCACTGCTGGTTTATGCAGGAGCCGGATAATGACTTAATACCATTTATTCAACATAAACATTAAACCATTTTATCATGAGTAAAAGTATCTTTTTTCTTTCAGTGTTCTTGTTGTCATTTTATATTTCAAGGGCTCAGAATGTTGGTTCCACTCCTGAATATATAATATCGCTGACCCCTGAATGGACAGGAGAGCGGTTTGCCGACGGAAGGCCGAAAGTATCAGATGCACTCCTTGAAAGGCTAAAGAACATATCTATTGAGGAAGCATGGGGCGTTTTAAGAAACAGAGGATATCATAATCAGTTCGAAGGTGACTGGACGATCATACATCCTGATGAGGTAATGACAGGCAGGGTGGTAACAGCTCAGTATATGCCGATGAGACCTGATCTGGAAAAGTATATCAGAGAAAAGGGAAAAGCTGAAAACCGGGCACAACAGGGCGGAACGAATTCATGGCCGATTGATGTGCTCACAGAGGGTGATGCATATGTAGCCGATAGTTATGGCAAGATAATCGACGGGACACTTATCGGAGATAACCTTGGTAACTCAATATATGCAAAATCAAACCGTGGTGTGATATTCAACGGATCAGTCAGAGACATGGAGGGTCTCGGTAAGATTGAAGGTTTCAATGGCTGGATAAAAGGTGCTGACCCTTCATACATAATGCAGATGTCGCTTACATCCATCAATGCCCCTATCCGTATAGGTAGAGCTATAGTCCTGCCGGGAGATGTGGTCCTGGCTAAAAAATACGGGGTGATCTTTATTCCTGCCCACCTGGTTGAAGATCTGGTAATAACATCTGAGGTAACTGCCCTGCGCGACCAGTTCGGCCACCAGCGGCTCCGTGAAGGCATGTATAAGCCCGGCCAGATAGACAGCATGTGGAGCGAAGAGATAAGAAAAGATTTCATCAACTGGCTGGAAAACTACCCTGGGAAACTGCCAATGACAAAAGAGGAACTCAACAATTACTTTAAGGAGAGGAATTGGTAAAAACCGGTTGCTGGTTGCTGGTTGCTGGTTGCTGGTTGCTGGTTGCTGGTTGCTGGTTGCTGGTTACTGCTTATTAATAACATCCAAATAAAGATAGTGTTAATTATAGAAATTTTTAAAATATAATCAAAATGAAAAAGATTATAGAATCAATCAGGGAACAGAACAGGCAAATGGAAAGTACTGAGGTTGAAAAGAAACAGGATAAGACAAATGAGCCGGTTTTTGACAACAGCAGACGCAGCTTCCTTAAGAAGACCGCTCTTGGAGGGATAGCTCTTGGAGGACTTATGTCGCTTTCGATCGAGGATACTATTGCTCAGGCAACATCAAAAGTAAGCAGGGCATCAAGCCCGTCGGACCTGAAGATTACCGATATGCGTGTTGCGGTGGTTGGGAATGTAGGACGGACTGCAATAATAAAGATTGATACCAACCAGGGAATATATGGACTTGGAGAAGTGAGGGACGGCGCTGATGAACGATATGCCCTGATGCTTAAAAGCAGGATCCTTGGACTTAATCCCTGCAATGTTGAGATGATATTCAAGATAATAAGGCAATATGGATATCATGGCCGGCAGGGAGGGGGAGTATGTGCAGTGGAAATGGCTCTGTGGGATCTGTGCGGAAAAGCTTACGGTGTGCCTGCCTGGCAGCTTCTGGGCGGCAGGTACCGCGACAAAATCCGTCTGTACGCAGATACGCCCGGAGCCAGAGATCCCATAGCATTTGCACAGACCATGAAAAGAAGAGTGGAAGAACAGGGATTTACATGGCTGAAAATGGACCTGGGGATACATGTCGTTGCAAATCAGCCAGATACAATTGTAAACTCAAAATTCTGGGATGGGGCCACAGGACAATATGATCTCAGGACTTACATGGGTTACGGTAATACGCTTCACCCTTTTACCCAGGTACAGATAACTGACAAAGGATTAGCCGGTTTAGCTGAATATGTTGAGCAGGTAAGAAATGCTGTCGGTTACGAGATGCCCCTGTGTGCAGATCATTTCGGGCATTTCGATATAAACAATTCAATACGATTCGGAAGAGCTATGGAAAAATACAGGCTCGCATGGCTCGAGGATATGGTTCCATGGTTTTATACCGATCAGTGGAAGACGGTATCAGATGCTATCGAGACACCCACCTGTACCGGTGAGGATATTTATATGCTGAAAGGCGGATTCAAACCTCTGCTTGATGCCAGGGCTGTGGATATCATACATCCTGATCTTGCAACATCCGGAGGACTGCTGGAAACAAAGAGAATAGGTGATTATGCAGAAGAGTGCGGTGTTGCCATGGCAATGCATATGGCTGGAACGCCGGTATGCTTAATGGCTAACGTACATTGTGCGGCAGCAACCCAGAATTTTCTTTCTCTGGAACACCACAGTGTTGACAACCCATGGTGGGAAAGCCTGGTAAAAATGACCGGCAGCAAGCCAATGATCACAAAA
>CAZKWD010000074.1:0-8491 GCA_964556175.1 uncultured Rikenellaceae bacterium | reverse complement strand
CAGCTGCAAACCGTAAAAGTGATATTTCAAAAAGAAAGATCAAATTTGTTGGAACAAGTCTTTATCCTGAACAGGATGAAAAAATTCCTCCCCGCACTGATATTGATAGATTATTCATGGAACAACCTTCAGCAGTAGATATTATTGTTGAACCGGTATGCCTTTGCAGAGGTCCCGTAGTGCTGGAAAAAATAAGGGTGAATATCGAAAAAGCAGCCAGGAGGCCGGCAGCTTTTATGTTTACAATAGGTGATCTGTTAATGAGAAAGGCCAGGGCACAGTTTGTCTCTGATTTCTTCGGGTGTGCAGGGTACAGGATCATTGACAATCCCGGATTCGAAACAGTTAAGGAGGGGATAAAAGCAGCTATGACATCCGGTTCTGATATCGTTGTGATCTGCAGTTCTGATGAGGAGTACTCATCGGTTGCTCCGGATATTTTCGAACAGTTGAAAAACACGGTTGTGGTTGTAATTGCCGGCAACCCGCCATGTATGGATGAACTGAAATCAATAGGGATCGAACACTTCATAAGCACCAGGACGGATATTGTTGAAACACTTGAATACTTTAACACCCGCCTGGGAGTAAGGTCTTAAATATTGTGAGGAAGAGATGAAACCGAAATTTTCATACAATGACCTTTACAACCTGCCTTTCAGCAAAAAGGATTTTCGTTCAGGGGTGGCTGAAAAAAGAAAAGAAGAGGACTGGATAACTGCCGAGCAGATTCCTGTAAAGAGTGTTTTTGGGAGAGAGGATCTTGAAGGCATGGAACATCCCGGTTATGCGGCAGGATTACCTCCCTACCTGCGAGGGCCCTATTCAACCATGTATACCATACAACCATGGACTATACGGCAGTATGCAGGTTTTTCAACAGCTGAAGATTCAAATGCATTTTACCGGCGCAATCTTGCATATGGGCAGAAGGGACTCTCAATAGCGTTTGATTTGGCCACACATCGAGGTTATGATTCTGACCATGAAAGGGTTACAGGAGATGTTGGCAAAGCAGGGGTAGCTGTGGATTCGATACTCGATATGAAGATCCTTTTCGATCAGATCCCTCTCAACAGGATGTCGGTATCGATGACAATGAACGGGGCTGTTTTACCTATTATGGCATTTTATATTGTTGCAGCACTTGAGCAGGGAGCAAAAACCGAAGAGCTTACGGGGACGATACAGAATGATATTCTTAAGGAATTCATGGTACGCAATACTTATATATATCCTCCTGAATTTTCTATGAGGATAATCGCGGATATTCTGGCTTACACCGCAGCAAAAATGCCAAAATACAATTCAATAAGCATATCAGGATATCATATGCAGGAGGCCGGAGCCACTTCCGACATTGAATTGGCATATACTCTCGCTGACGGACTGGAATATTTGCGTACCGGCATTAAGGCAGGCATTGACATTGATGCTTTCGCCCCGCGTATCTCATT
The DNA here is from genome assembly GCA_964556175.1 of uncultured Rikenellaceae bacterium. GTDB lineage: Bacteria > Bacteroidota > Bacteroidia > Bacteroidales > VadinHA17 > LD21. Next base: position 7,034 of record CAZKWD010000074.1, on the reverse strand, counting down.
TTTCTGGGCAATTGGGATGAACCATTTCATGGAGATTGCAAAGATGAGGGCGGCCAGGATTCTCTGGTCAAAGATCGTAAGCGGATTCAATCCACGGAATCCCAAATCACTGGCATTGAGAACACACTGCCAGACATCGGGATGGAGCCTTACTGAGCAGGATCCGTACAATAATATAGGCAGGACCTGTATAGAGGCAATGGCTGCAGTATTTGGTCATACGCAGAGCCTTCATACAAATGCACTTGATGAAGCCCTGGCCCTTCCGACAGACTTTTCTGCGCGGATAGCCAGAAATACCCAGATATTTATTCAGGAGGAGACACAGATATGCAGGGCAGTGGATCCTTGGGGAGGCTCGTATTATGTTGAGTATCTGACAAATGAGATAGCTCACAGGGCCTGGGAGCATATACAGGAGATAGAGAGTCTTGGAGGAATGGCCAAAGCCATTGAATCAGGAATTCCAAAAATGCGTATAGAAGAAGCAGCGGCAAGAACCCAGGCAAAAATTGATTCGGGTCTTCAGACCATTGTTGGAACCAACAGGTACCGTCTTGAAGAAGAGGATCCTCTTGAAACCCTTGAGGTTGATAATACTGCTGTCCGTGATGCCCAGATTAAACGTCTGGCAAAACTGCGCGCTGAAAGAAACGAGTCAGAATGCCAGGCAGCGCTTGATGCATTAACAGAATGTGTTAAAACAGGGGAGGGTAATCTTCTTGAAATGGCTATAGTGGCAGCCTCAAAACGGGCAAGCCTGGGCGAAATTTCTTATGCATGTGAAAAAATAAAAGGGAGGTATAAAGCAGTGGTACGTTCTATATCAGGAGTTTATTCATCCGGGTACAAACCGGATAAGGACCTTAATGATGCAAGGGCGCTTGTCGCCAGGTTTGCTGAAAAAGAGGGGCGTCAGCCCAGAATAATGATTGCCAAGATGGGTCAGGATGGCCATGACCGGGGCGCAAAGGTGGTAGCAACGGGGTATGCCGACATTGGTTTCGATGTTGATGTCGGGCCTCTTTTCCAAACCCCTGTCGAAACAGCCAGACAGGCAGTTGAAAATGATGTTCATGTTATTGGGGTTTCGAGCCTTGCAGGCGGACATAAAACACTTATTCCCCAGGTCATCAACGAACTTAAACGTCTTGGGAGAGAAGATATCCTGGTTATTGCAGGTGGTGTCATACCTCCCCAGGATTACCAGCTCCTTTACGATACGGGTGTGGCAGCAATCTTCGGACCAGGTACATCTGTTTACAAAGCGGCAAAACAGATACTAGAGATTTTATTGCATACATTTGAATAGCTAATTGATTATAAATGAACAACGTATATGCATTACTGCTGATCGCACCGTTAATTTGCTCAGGGTGCATCTCAAAAAAGAATATTCCTGAAAATATCACAGGTAATGAACAAACCCATAAAGGAAGTAAGGCAACAGATTTCTCCAGCCAGTCGACATGGCTGCTGGGATATTTTGCAAAGGAACGGATGACAGAACCGCCTCATTCAGAATGGTATGTTAAGGGGTATGACGAATACAGCGTTGACACTATTGTTGTTAATAAAATAACAGATGTCAGCAGGGACTCAATTAAAATAAAAATTGTAATGGGAACATGGTGTCCTGACAGCAGAAGAGAAGTGCCCCGGTTCATACGTATCCTTGATTACTGGGAGTATCCGGCAGACTATATGACCTTTATTGGTGTTGACGATGAGAAAAAATCACCTGTGGGAGAATATGAAAATCTGGATATTGAAAGAGTCCCGACTTTTATTTTTTATGTAAATAATGTTGAAGCGGGACGCATCATTGAGAATCCAGTGACGTCTTTAGAGATAGATATGGTTAAGATAATAACGAGGAATGAATAATAACAAGGAATGAATAATAACAAGTAAATAGATTAATGAGATGGAAGAAGAAGTAAAAAACAACACCGGACAAAATTTAGGAATTGCCGCTCTGATAACAGCAATTATTACCTTCGTCCTTGCTGTAATTCCATGCATTGGACTTATAGCAATTATCCCTGGAATAATTGCTATTGTTCTGGCATCAGTCGGACTTTCGCATGCTGCAAGGACTGATTCACCACGGGGAGTCCTCGTTGCAGGGCTGATTATTGGAATTGTTGCCTCGCTGATCTCGTTTTCACAGGTTTTTGTGGTTGGCAAGATCGCCGAAAAAGCAGATAAATGGCCTGACAAAATTGAGGAAATTGTAACGGATATTCAGGATAAAGTCCTTGAAGATCTGGAGGATGCCAATGTCTCCATTAAGATTGAGAACGGTGATGAAAAGATTGAAATAAACACCAGCGCTAATAAAAAAGATCTCGTGGAGAAACTCGAAGAACTCGAAGGAGAAAATACCGGCGTTGTGGATACACTTGATCAGGAGTGAAAAGAATGGTGACAGGTAAAAAATGTGAAATTTATAAAAGAACCATACCTTACCATCAACATTGTTTTGACCGGAGTGATTATGCTGGTCATGATTTATTCTATTGTTTTTTCACCTGATAAAGATGATTATCCGGTAACCTGTATCCATGAAAAGCTTACAGGCGAACCCTGTGTATCTTGCGGACTTTCACATAGTTTTTCACTTATCCTCAGGGGGAGATTTGATGAGGCTTATCAATGGAATGTATACGGAATGAGAGTGTTCCTGTTCTTTGCCTTGCAGCTAATAATGAGAATTGCTTTTTCACTGTTTTATGTCAGGTTCACTGGTACACGCAAACAATTGATAATAATGGATATAATAGGATCAATTCTCTTGTTCCTGTTGGCGTTCAGGCAATTCTTTTCCTATCTCATACACTACTCATAAATATTTTTCTGCTGATCCGGATCTTTATTTATTAATAATCATTGATAAGATCATATAGCAGGCTGCTTTCAAAGCCCTTTGATAAACCATATCGCAGAAGCTTGCCCTTCAGGTCATACTGGTTTTTTGCAGTAATATGTTTCTTGTGAACATCCAGCATATTTTTCAGGGTGTTAACATACAGCTCATTATCAATTGAGTCAAGAGCTTCTCGTATTTTTTCTCCGGGTATCTTTTTTGCCCTCAAATGGGCAGCAATTTTGACTTTGCCCCATTTATTGTACCTGAACTTATCCCTGGTAAATGCCTCACAATATCGGGTTTCATTGATAAAATTCTCGTTAACCAGTCTTTTTATGATTTTATCACATTCATGTTCATCAATGCCCCATGACTTAAACTTTACACGGATGTCATCAATGCAATACTCGCGCTTTGAGCAAAGAGCCATTGCTTTTGCCAGAGAACTTTTATACTTATCGCTATCAGCCATTTTAACTCTTTATTCCTTTTACAATTCTGTCCTTACCATTAATATCCCTGATAACTTCAACAGATGAAAAACCAGTTGATTTAAGCAATCCGGTCATTGGCATGCCCAATGCTTCATTAATCTCAAAATAAACCTTTCCCGAGGGAATCAGGACTTTTTCTGCCATCTTAAGAATAGCCATGTAATATAGAAGTGGATCGGAATCAGGGACAAAAAGTGCCCTGTGTGGTTCAAAATCAAGAACATTTTTTGCAATATGCACCTTTTCCGATTCAAGGATATAAGGTGGATTGCTTACAATGATCCCCATGCTGTCAGGCGATTTAAGGCCGGGATTTAAAATATCAGTCTGTAAGAAAGAGACAACAGCATTATTGAGCAGCGCATTCTCCTGAGAAATTCTGATAGCCTCCTCGCTAATGTCAATCCCGGTCACTTTTGTTCCCGGAAGGTTTACAGCAAGTGCAATTGCAATACAGCCTGATCCGCAGCCGGCATCAAGTATTTCACCCTTGTAGCCTCTGTTTTCTTTTATGATCAGATCGACAAGTTCTTCAGTTTCAGGCCGCGGGATCATAACATGAGGATTTACCCTTATGATGCAATTATAGAAACTAGTCTCCTCCAGTATATATTGCAAAGGCTTTCCACTCCTTAGCTCATTGCAGATAGTGATTATCTCATCAGCCTTCTTCTTTGATATAGGATCCTGCGGCTGTGTTATAGCATGCAACCTTGAGACGCCGAAAAGAGTCTTAATAATAATAGTGGCAAGGGCATTTATTTCAGGTTCAGGGTAGATCTCAATGAGTTCCCTCACCAGGTATGGTTTTATATCTTTAATAGTTCTTATATTATAACCCATAATTCAAAATTAGCACTTTCAGGGGAATGCATCTGGATAGAGACATAATATTCATGAGAAGGTGCCTTGAACTGGCAGGCAAAGCAGAGGGCAGTACATACCCGAATCCTCTTGTCGGTTCAGTAATTGTACTTGATGATGTCATCATTGGGGAGGGGTATCATTTAAGGGCAGGGGAGCCACATGCCGAAGCTAAAGCAGTCAGTTCTGTGGCAAACAAAGAAAAACTTAAATCAGCCACTTTATATGTTAATCTTGAACCTTGCTGCCATCACGGCAGGACACCACCATGTACCGACCTGATCCTTTCTCATGGAATAAAAAGAGTAGTGGTTGGAACGACTGATACAAGCGAAAAAGTAAATGGCAGGAGTATAACTTTACTCAGAAACGCCGGGTGTGAAGTTATTACAGGAGTGCTGGAGGAAGATTGCCGATGGCTGAACCGAAGGTTTTTCACCTTCATTGAAAAAAAGAGACCTTATATCATATTGAAATGGGCGCAAAGCGCTGATGAATATATTGATACATCCAGGGAGAAAAATCCTGCACAAAAACCTGCATGGATAACAGGAAACCCTGAAAGAGTCCTTGTACACAGATGGAGAGCTGCCGAACAGGCGATACTTGCAGGCGCCGGCACTATCAGATCAGATGATCCACTGTTAAATGTAAGATACTGGTCCGGAGGTGATCCTGCCAGGATCATACTCAGCAATTCAGGTTCGATCAGTAAGGATTCATCTGTCTTTAAAGCAAATGGCACAAATCTTGTGTTTACCAACAACATGGAAGCTGATTTGCCAGATGCAGAAAAGGTGAAATTGAATGGGAACAGCAATCCGGCCTTTCAGATAACAGAACATCTGTATAATACAGGTATTCAGTCACTTATTGTTGAGGGAGGAGCATCGGTAATGAACCTTTTTATTACTGCCGGATTATGGGATGAGGCAAGGATATTTACAGGAATGAAGAATTTTAAATCCGGGGTAAAAGCTCCGGCAGTAACAGGTAAGAAATATTCTTCTACGGCATTCACACTTAGTTGTCTTGAGATGATTAAGAATATTAAGAGTTAAATGGTTGATAGAATTGATAATTAAAATAAAAATGCCTAATTTTGATAGTTAGTTTAGTCACAATTTAGTTTTAAAGTTATGAATAAGCGGATATTTTTTCTGGTAACATTGATGACAATTTTCACAATGTGCGTTTATGGGCAAAATGCCAAAAAGTGTTATAAGGCAGGCAAGGAATTCGTTGAAAATATGAAATATGAAGATGCTGTTGCTCAATTTACAAATGCACTCGGGATTGAACCATCAAACCCTGACTATTATTATGCCAGGGGAAGAGCATATGAATCGCTCAATAAATATGAAGAAGCAAAAGCCGATTTTGAAAAGGTTATTGTTTTTTCTCCGAAAGAGGTCGATGCATATGTTGGTTTGGGAGCAGTGTGCAATAAAATGGGGCAATTTGAGGAAGCACTGAGATACCTGCACAGGGCATCAGCACTCGATAAAAGAAACAAGAATATTTATCCCGAAAAGGTACTGACACTTCTGGGGCTGAATAGATATGATCAGGCTTTGAGAGTTTCAGATACTGCAGTGATAATAAAGGATACCCGGGAGAATTTGTATTACAGGGGTGTAATCTATACAAAACTGAATAATGATGTCCTGGCAAAGAAGGAGTTTGAAAAATCCATTTCGAAGGATAAAGGATATCCTGAACCCAGGCTGGCCCTTGCTGAACTGCTTTTAAGAACCAATGATTCCCAGGGAGCAATGGGACAGTGTAATGAAATATTGAAACGTGATGACAGAAACACAGATGCTTACCTGATGAGAAGCAATGTTTACATGAAAAACCTTGATTATCCCAGTGCTATTAATGATATATCAAAAAATATCCTGATTGACCCTGACAATCCTGATTTTTATCTGTACAGGGGGAAATGCTATCAGGAGTTTAATCAGCATACCAATGCTATTAATGACTTCTCGAAATACATTACTATGAACGCGGATAATCCCGATGCATATTTTGCAAGAGCAAGGTCATATGAAGAAATAATGAACTATGCCAAAGCTATGGAGGATTATACTAAGATCACGGTTCTTTCGGAATTTAACCAGGAAGCCCGTAAAATGTTGAAAGATGCCCAGGACAGGCTTTATGAGCTGAACAGGGAAGCTGTGCCTCCTGAAATAACTGTTGTCAGCCCTGCTCCGGCCAGTACATCACTCAAGGTGAGAGGAGATAATAAGACTTTTCTTATTACCGGGAAAATAATGGATAAAAGTAAAATAAAGACATTTTCGATAAATGACGAACCTATCAGTACAGTTGAAAAGGACGGGGAATATGAATTTCTGGCAAAAATAGATATTGAAGGAGTTGACCAGATTACTCTTGTTGCACATGATGATTATGATAATGAAAAATCAGTTACTTATTCATTGGTACGTACAGAGATTATTCCTCCGGTTGTAAATATACTAGCTCCCTATGCATCAGATGACGGACAGATCTACCTTGACAGTAATGATCCTTCACTATTTTTGCAGGGAAAAATAATGGATGAAAGCAAGATCAAGTCTGTATTTATTGAAGGAGTAACTGCCAGCTATCCTGTTGATGAAATTAATCCTTCCTTCACAGCAACTATTGACATAATGAATAAAAATAAGATAATTGTTGAAGCTGAGGATATTTATGGAAACAAGGAAATCACTGAATTCAGGCTTAACAGGGAGGGTGCAGTCATTTCCGAATCAAATCCTATGGGTAAAACCTGGGTTGTGTTTATTGAA
>CAZKWD010000073.1:0-8590 GCA_964556175.1 uncultured Rikenellaceae bacterium | reverse complement strand
CTGAAGGAGGGCGATATTATCTCGATTGACTGTGGTGTCATCATTAATGGATGGTACGGCGACAGTGCCTATACCTTTGCGGTGGGAGAAATTAAAGAAGAGGTAAAACGACTTCTTGAATATACGAGAGCATCTCTCGAAGAGGGTGTAAAAGCCGCCGTCGCAGGAAACAGGGTTGGAGATATCTCTTCAGCTGTTCAGACAAAAGCTGAAAGCGGCGGATTTACAGTTGTTCGTGAACTTGTCGGACACGGTATAGGAAGGAAATTACATGAGCCTCCTGAGGTGCCTAACTTCGGTAAAAGAGGGACAGGTCCCAAAATGGAAAAAGGTCTGGTAATTTGTATAGAACCAATGATTAACCTGGGGAATAAAGAAACCTATCAGACAAAAGACGGGTGGACAATAAAAACTGCTGACGGGAAACCCTCAGCACATTTTGAATATGCCGTGGCTGTCAATAAGTGTAAAGCAGACCAGTTGACAACATTTGAATTTATTAAAGAAGTTTTAAATAAAATGTAATTGTATGGCCAAACAACCGTCAATAGAGCAGGATGGCACAATCATTGAAGCCCTCTCGAATGCAATGTTCAGGGTTGAACTCGAGAACGGACATGTGATAACTGCACATATTTCCGGGAAAATGAGAATGCATTATATTAAGATTCTCCCGGGAGATAAAGTAAAGGTGGAAATGTCACCATACGACCTGACTAAGGGGAGAATTACATTCAGGTATAAATAGAAAGATTAAGATAATGAAAGTAAGGGCATCTGTTAGAAAGCGCAGCGTTGACTGTAAGATTGTCAGACGAAAAGGGCGCATTTATATTATTAACAAGAAAAATCCCAAGTTCAAACAGAGACAGGGATAATTTAACTAATTTTGCAACTTATTTAAAAAAGATAAATATGGCACGTATTGTTGGGGTAGATTTACCAAAGCATAAAAGAGGCGAAGTCGGCCTGACATATATTTACGGGGTTGGCAGAAGCACTGCCCAGAAAGTGCTCGATAAGGCAGGTGTCGACAGAGATATCATAGTTGAGGATTGGACTGATGATCAGATAAATTCGATCCGCAAGGTACTGAACGAGAACTTTAAACTCGAAGGAGAACTCCGTTCAGAAACACAGCTGAACATAAAAAGGCTTATGGATATTGGGTGCTATCGCGGCGTACGTCACAGAATAGGGCTCCCGGTAAGAGGACAGAGTACAAAAAACAATGCCAGAACACGCAAGGGAAGAAAGAAAACTGTTGCAAACAAGAAAAAAGCTACTAAATAATTAATAATTATGGCAAAGAAAACCGGAGCAATGAAAAAGAGGCTGGTTAAGGTAGAACCAACAGGCCAGGCTCATATTCATTCATCATTCAATAACATAATAATTACTTTGACAAATAATTCCGGTCAGGTTATTTCATGGGCATCTGCAGGTAAAATGGGATTTAAAGGTTCCAAGAAAAATACCCCTTATGCTGCACAGATGGCATCGGAAGAGTGTGGGAAAGTAGCTTATGACCTTGGCATGAGAAAAGTAAAGGTGTACGTAAAGGGACCAGGATCAGGACGTGAATCAGCAATCAGGGCAATAGCAAACACAGGTATTGAAGTTACCGAGATAATTGATGTAACACCTATGCCTCATAATGGTTGTCGTCCTCCCGGAAGAAGAAGAGTATAAAAGAATATTTCGAATTTATTACCTGAAAAAAATTAACATTAACAATGGCAAGATATACCGGCCCAAGATCAAAAATCGCAAGAAAATTCGGGGAACCGATCTACGGACCCGATAAACACCTGGAAAGAAAGAATTTCCCTCCGGGACAGCATGGCATGGTCAAAAAAAGGAAGAAGACTTCTGAATATGGACTGCAGCTGAGGGAAAAACAAAAGGCGAAATATACATACGGCATCCTGGAAAGACAGTTCCGTAATACATTCGAAAAAGCATCCCGATCCAAAGGTGTTACAGGCGCTGTTCTTCTTCAATTACTTGAATCACGCCTCGATAATGTTGTTTACCGTCTGGGTGTAGCACCAACAAGAGCAGGTGCGCGTCAGCTGGTTTCCCATCGTCATATTACCGTGAATGGAGAAGTTGTAAATATTCCCTCTTGTCAGCTTAAACCCGGCGATATCATCGGTGTTCGTGAAAAATCAAAATCTCTCGAAATTATCGTTGATTCTCTTACAACACGAAAAAGCTCAAAACTCCCATGGCTTGAATGGGATGAGACACAAATGGCAGGCAAGTTCATGAATGTGCCTGAACGTACTGATATTCCTGAAGATATTAAGGAACAACTGATAGTCGAATTGTATTCAAAATAATAATATAAGATAAATCCTATGGCCATTTTATCATTCCAGAAACCCGATAAAGTAATTATGTTGGAAGCGGATGACAAGCTCGGAAAATTCGAGTTCCGTCCTCTTGAACCCGGCTATGGTATTACTGTGGGTAATGCATTGAGAAGAATACTCCTCTCTTCACTCGAAGGTTATGCCATAACAACAGTTAAAGTCGATGGTGTTGATCATGAATTCTCTACCATCAAAGGCGTGATGGAGGATGTAACAGATATTATCCTGAACCTTAAACAGGTTAGATTTAAGAGAATAGTGGATGATGTTGATGATGAAAAGATCACTTTAAAGATCCATAACCAGGACCTCTTTAAGGCAGGTAATCTGAACAATGTTCTCACCAGTTTTGAGGTGCTCAATCCCGATCTTGTCCTTTTCAGGATGGAATCAGGTACCAAAGTGCAGATTGAGTTCACTATCGGTAAAGGAAGAGGATATGTCCCTGCTGAGGAAAATGAGCCTCTTGATGCAGAATTTGGACTTATTGCTATTGACTCTATATTTACTCCCATCAGGAATGTGAAATACTCTGTAGAGAACTTCCGCGTTGAACAAAAAACTGACTATGAAAAACTCCTTTTCGAGATAGAGACAGATGGTTCTATACATCCGAAAGATGCACTTAAAGAGGCAGCCAAGATCCTTATTTATCACTTTCTTCTCTTCTCAGATGAAAAGATAACCCTGGATTCAGATGACAAGTTGGCCAACGAGGAGTTTGATGAAGAGGTATTGCACATGCGGCAGCTTCTTAAAACAAAGCTGATCGATCTTGACCTTTCCGTCAGAGCCCTGAATTGCCTGAAAGCTGCTGAAGTTGAAACACTTGGGGATCTTGTGAAGTTCAACAAGAATGATCTTCTGAAATTCAGGAACTTCGGAAAGAAATCACTTACAGAACTTGATGAGCTTCTTGAATCCATGAACCTCTCTTTTGGTATGGATGTGAGTAAATATAAACTGGATAAAGATTAATTTGAATTTTTGAGGATAAAACAAAATGCGACATTCAAGAGCTTTTAACCATTTAGGAAGAACGAGTTCACACAGGAAGTCAATGATGGCTAATATGGCTTCATCACTGATCCTTCATAAAAGGATCACCACTACTGTTGCCAAGGCCAAAGCACTTAAGACCTATGTAGAACCGCTCATTACTAAATCGAAGGAGGATTCCACACACTCCAGGAGAGTGGTATTCAGCTATCTGAAAGATAAAACGGCTGTGTCTGAATTATTCAGGGAAATATCCGTTAAAGTTGCAGAGCGGCCTGGTGGATATACACGTATTTTGAGAACGGGAAACAGGCTTGGGGATAATGCCGAAATGTGCATTCTTGAGCTTGTAGATTATAATGAGGTTATGCTTGGCGGAGGTGATGCTGCTAAGTCAAAAACGGGAAGAAGAAGAAGATTATCAAAGAAAAAAGCTGAAACACCCGTAAAGGAAAAAGCGAAAGCTGCCGACAAACCCGTAGAGATTACTGAGGATGCTGAAGCAACATCAGAGGAAGCAACATCAGAGGAGGTAACATCAGAAGAAGCAACATCAGAGGAAGTAACATCAGAAGAAACAACCCCGGAAGAGGCAACTTCAAAAGAAGCAGACCAGGAGGAATCAAAACCGGAAGAAGCAAAGCCTGAAGAAGGGGAAAAGACAGAGTAAAATCAACAGGTCTTGAAAAGATATTAAAATGAAAGGGATAATTCGTTATCCCTTTTTTTTTGTATATTGCACAAATGTTTAATAAAAAATTAAATTCCTATGAGTCAAATAGTTAGCGTACATGCTCGTGAGATACTTGATTCCCGCGGCAATCCGACAATTGAAGTTGATGTAATGACAGCAAGTGGTTATTTTGGACGTGCTGCGGTGCCATCAGGTGCATCAACAGGTGAAAATGAAGCTCTGGAGTTGAGGGATGGCGACAAAAGCCGTTACCTGGGCAAGGGAGTCTTGAAGGCTGTTCACAATGTTAATAATGTTATTGCAGAAGAGATAAACGGAATGGATATTACAGACCAGGCAGGGATTGATAAGAAGATGATCGATCTTGATGGTACAAAGACAAAAAGCAACCTTGGAGCAAATGCGATCCTGGGTGTTTCGCTGGCTGTTGCAAAAGCAGCTGCCACACTTCACGGACTACCCCTGTTCCGTTATATAGGAGGTACCAATGCAGTTGTAATTCCCGTACCGATGATGAATATTATCAACGGAGGATCTCATTCCGATGCACCTATTGCCTTCCAGGAATTTATGATACGGCCCATTGGCGCTCCCTCGTTTAAAGAGGGTCTGAGAATGGGTGCCGAGGTCTTTCACTCCCTTAAGAAAGTATTGAAAGAGAGAGGATTGAGCACTGCTGTCGGTGATGAAGGAGGCTTTGCCCCAAACCTTGAAGGAACAGAAGACGCACTTGATACTATCCTTAAAGCAATTTCTGCAGCCGGCTACAAACCGGGTGTTGATGTTACGATCGCACTCGATCCGGCTGCCTCAGAATTTTATGAGGAAGGAATTTATAATTATACCAAGTTTGAGGGTCCAAAAGGTGCAAAACGTACATCTAAAGAACAGGTTGATTATTTTGAAAAATTAATAAGCAAGTACCCGATAGATTCCATTGAGGACGGTATGGCTGAAAGTGACTGGGATGGCTGGAAGTTACTGAATGACAGGATTGGCAAAAAATGCCAGGTTGTTGGTGATGATGTATTTGTCACAAATGTCGACTACCTGAAAAAAGGAATAGAGTTGGGTTGTGCAAATTCAATACTTATCAAGTTAAACCAGATCGGCACCCTTACAGAAACGCTTGCATGTATTGAAATGGCTCATAAAGCCGGTTATACTACGGTTGTATCACACCGTTCGGGTGAAACCGAAGATTCAACCATTGCGGATGTAGCTGTTGCAACAAATTCAGGCCAGATAAAAACCGGATCATGCAGCCGTACCGACAGGATGGCAAAGTACAATCAGCTTCTCAGGATCGAGGAGATGCTGGGCGAACTGGCTGTGTACGGATATAAGAAATAGGACACATACTCACCCCCCTCTCTGCTTAGACAGAGGAGAGTTTTTGGCTTTGCAGGCCGAAGTTTTAGCGAAGGACTGGAGATGAGTTCATGTTGTTCGCGAAAGGGGCGTAATTCAACATCTTATGGGGATTCCCGGAGTTATTAACAATTGTTAATAACCTTTGTTTATATCGGGTTTACAATAAGGGGTTCTATCAGTTGGATTTTTTCGATTCTTGAATTATTTTTGATCTATCGGGTAAGCGATAAAAGATTGCTCGAAAGATATGGAACCGGAAAAGGTTACTTAAATGAAGCACAATCCGGTTCAGTCAGACCTCCGGGTCTGCGTATCAAGAGAGCCGAAGTCCGAACTAAGGAACCACAAGTTCCAGATGTCCGGCAGATCGCCGAAGACCGGAAACGTTCTTTCAGTGATTAAGTCACAGGGCCTCAGAAAACAAAGGGTTTCGGCCTGGAGTAATCTGAAACTGGAGCCATAACCTTCGGGAAATGTGCACCGGAGCCTGATTGACACTTCTTCCCGGAATGTCCCGCTGAAAAGCGGGAACAAAAGGAAAGCCCGAAGGTTCTGCTGTAAAAAGCAAAACCGGAAAGCCCTGGGTTGCAGGAATCCCGCTCTGCGGGAGAATGCAGCCGGTCAGAATAACAGTAACCCGACGCCGTTAGCGGCTTCGGTCGAAAACGGTGAATGGGAACTAATCTTCGGAATAGTTCCCATTATTGTTTTATATAATTTGATCTTTTAAACCCACCCCAAGCCCTGACTTAACTCAACTTACTCCTCAGAGGAGGAGATTTATATAAGTATCCTGTCATTGCGATCCCGCAGAGCGGGAGAAGCAATCTGTTTCCTCAATTGGTTATTATCTTTTATCTTTGACATTCACTTTGTCATTATGGCCTATCACGGACTAGCAGATTTTATTGCTGACCTTAAAAAACGCCGGGAGATCTATTGCATTAGTACATTCGTGGACCCGGTGCTCGAAATAACCGAAGTTGCTGACCGGGTAAATAAAAATAACGGTAAAGCACTGCTTTTTGAAAATACAGGGACAAACTTCCCTTTGCTGATAAACGCCTTTGGTTCAGATACACGTTTGGCAATGGCCCTGGGCAGGGAGGAGATTGACTCAGCAGCCGATGAAATAATGTCATTGCTTGATATTCCTCAAAGTAATATCTTAAAAAAGATCTCGTCGGTGATTAAAATATCGGGAATCCTGCCTTCACGGATCAAAGGAAGGGGCACCTGTCAGCAGGTAATAAACAGGGATCCTGATCTGGGCAAGCTGCCGGTTATGAAATGCTGGCCATATGACGGAGGTCGTTTTATCACCCTTCCAATTGTGCATACCATGCATCCCGAAACAGGTAAAACAAATGCAGGTATGTACAGGATGCAAATAATTGACAAAGACACTACCGCCATGCACTGGCAGCTGCATAAAACCGGAGCCCGGCATTTTAAAGCATGGGGGAAATCCGGCCTTAAGATGCCTGTTTCCGTTGCCCTCGGAGGTGATCCTGTTTATACATATGCGGCAACTGCTCCCCTGCCGGAAAACGTTGATGAGTATCTTCTGGCAGGATTTCTGAGAAGAAAAAAGGTGAAGCTGGTAAAGTGTATAACAAACAACCTGCGGGTTCCCGCTGATGCCGACATAGTTATTGAAGGTTATGTGGATCCTTTAGAAGAACCTGTTATGGAGGGCCCTTTTGGTGATCATACAGGATTCTATTCCCTGGCCGACAAATACCCGGTGTTTCATGTTACCTGTATAACACATTCAAAGAAAGCAGTTTATCCTTCCACTATTGTCGGAATACCTACAAATGAAGATGCATGGTTCATAAAGGCGACAGAAAAAATCTTCCTTCCTCCTCTTAAAATAGCATTGCAACCTGAGATTGATGACTTTCATATGCCCGAAGCAGGCGTTGCCCATAATCTGGTTATAGTAAAGATAAATAAAACATACCCGGGACAGGGGAGAAAAGTTATTGGTTCATTTTACGGGGCAGGACAGTTGATGCTGACTAAATACCTTGTGGTTGTCAGCGGTGATGTTGATATCAGAAATTACCTGCAACTGGTACAGCATATTTTCGAGAATGCTGATTTCAGAAATGATCTTGTTTTTACATCAGGGCCTCTTGATGTCCTTGACCATTCATCTGACACCTTTGCCTTCGGGGGTAAACTCGGTATTGATGCCACAATAAAACTTGAGGAGGAATTATCCGGAAGGTCCATTAATTCAACTTCATTATCAAACGAATTTACAGGTAACCTAAGGGAAAATATATTGAAAGAAAATAGTAACATTAACATTATTAACGACTTGCCAATTGTTATAACAGGATTGTGTCAGAGTGAAGATCCGATAGCATCGGAAAAATCAAGGAAATATTTCAGACAGAACGAAATAAAAGATCTTTTCAGGCTGGTGCTTGCGGTTGATCATACTGTTGATGTTAATGACCTATTTTTGGTTACCTGGCAGATACTTGGCAACTCTGATCCCCTGAGAGATATTGAATATATGTCTGATAATTCTATTTACATTGATGGGACGATAAAATCCTTCCGCAGCAAGGGATTTCCACGCAGATGGCCGAATATTGTATGCTCCGATAAAGAAACTATTGAACGGGTAGATAAGAAATGGGAATCTCTTGAAATAGGAGCTTTTATTCCGTCTCCATCCTTTAAAAATTCTCCTCTACACCGCAATGGCGGCGATGAAGTCCTGATCACTAAGGTCTGATATCGTTAATTCAGGCCTCCTCCAGGTTTTAAGTACCGATTTTTAATCTATTTTTGCAGTATCCTATGGTACTTGTACATTATATATATAGCCATAATCTGTTTTCTCGTTACTCCGGATATAATGCTTGTTTGACGCCTGAAAATTCAACTGGAAGTCTCTCATCATCTACACTTTCCTATATAATTTTTGGTTTATTGCTTGTTCTTATAATATACCTGATCGTAGTACTGCAAACCAGGCACCTCATTAAAACGAGAAAGATGCTGAAGCAAAGGGAACAGACTCTGGAACAGGTAAAAAAAAAGATAGCTGAACTGGAGATTAAGACCAAGAATTTAACTGACAGTCTGAATTATGCCCAGAGAATACAGGAAGCGCTTCTTCCGT
>CAZKWD010000072.1:0-8829 GCA_964556175.1 uncultured Rikenellaceae bacterium | reverse complement strand
CTTTTTGCAAAGAATATACCGGGAGAGATCAATCTTACTATTAATGAAATAAAAAGATCCAAAACAAAAATTGCAGAAACAGACGGAGAAGAAGTACTGGAATCGGCACCTCAGTTATTATTACCTGGTGAGACTGTTATTGATAATGAGGACCCTGGCTTCAGTCCGGGAATTACAGGAACCATAAGTCCTCTTAAAAAAATTCTAGGTATACAAAACAACCGGGGAGAGGTTTATCAGCAGATACGCCAATGGGATCGTCCTGGTTACTGGCAATCTGTCGTCAATTCATATTACTATGGCAGGTATACTCTTTCTTCGGTTTATACCAGCGCCAGTACGGGAGATTTATCTGTCACATGGACAACGGCAATTGATGAACCGGGTTATTATGATATATATTGCTATATCGGCAAAGCGCGTGAGAGGAACATTAGCGTGAGAACAGGATCAGGTGCGCCACCACCTCCGCCGCAAGAACGCAGGAGACAGGATCTCTATAAGGATATACATTATAAAATTTACCATAATGAGGGCATTGAAGAAGTAACAGTGGATTTCGAAAATGCTGAAGCCGGCTGGAATAACATGGGGCGTTATTATCTCTCATCCGACAGCGCTAAGGTTGAACTTACAAACCAGTCAACAGGAAGACTGGTTATAGGTGATGCAATAAAATGGGTGCAGGTGAGATAATGTTGAAGGGAGTTGAAAGGGGCAATTAAATTAAGTAAAAAACAGAAATATAATATATTATTATAATGAAAAGATCATCCAAAACTGTAAGAATTACTTTTATAGTCGGCATACTTCTGATATTCAGTGCATTAAATGGTTTTCCCCAAAAAGGATTGACTCTTGATGAGGCACTGAGGATCGCAGAGACAAACAGTCCGACAATGCAGAGAACCAGGCTAAGCCTTGTAAGAAGCCAGGAGAATCTGAATGCACAGAATGCATCATTGAAATCGAACTTTTCCTTAACAATAAATCCAATAGGATACAGTCAGAACAGGACTTTCAACGAGCTGATATCAAAGTGGAACTCAACCCAGACAACTGAAAGCTATGGCTTGTTCACCGTATCACAGCCTATTGTCCTTACAGATGCAAGAGTCTCTCTTACCAACAGGTTCGGGTATACCGACTCTTACAGTGAATATACTGACCAAACCACAAAGGGATTCAGCAACAATCTCTCACTCAACATTGATCAGCCTCTGTTCACATATAACAGAACAAAGCTACAGCTCAGGGAGCTCGAGCTTGCTCTTGAAAACTCACAGCTCAACTATGCCATTCAGCTTTTATCGCTTGAAAACCAGGTAAGCCAGGCCTTCTATTATGTTTACCAGCAGCAGAAAAGTCTTGAAATAGCTAGCCAGGCCTATCAGAATATGCAGCAAAGTTACGAGGTGTCCAGGAACAAGGTTGATGCCGGCATCTCACCACGTGAAGAGATGTTTCAGGCTGAACTGAACCTTGCCACAGCAAAATCGGACTATGAAAATAAACAGGTTTCTCTCGAAAATGCCAAGGACGAATTCAAGATAATGATAGGGATGAGTCTTTTTGACGACTTAATAGTTCTCCCCAATATTGAGGTGGATACTGTCAATATAGATATATCTTTTGCTATTGACCAGGGATTAGCAAACAGAATGGAGCTAAGGCAAAGGAAAATAAACATTGAATCTTCCGAATTTGACCTGATCCAGACCAAATCATTAAATGAATTTAAAGGAAGTCTGGGGCTCTCTGTCGGGCTCTTCGGAGACAATGAGAAATTCAGCAATGTCTACGAAAATCCCACAGACAATGAAAGTGTTTCTCTTTCCCTTACAATTCCTTTATGGGACTGGGGTGAGAGAAAATCACGTATTAAAGCCTCTGAAGCATCAATAGAATCTGCGAATATATCCCTTGAGGAGGAACAAAATAATATAATACTCAGCATAAGGAAAGTATACAGGAACCTTAATAACCTGCAAAACCAGATAGAAATAGCCCGCCAGAATGTAATTAATGCGCAGCTTACTTATGATCTGAACCTTGAAAAATATAAGAACGGAGATCTCACAGGCATGGATCTGAATATATTTCAGAACCAGTTGTCGGAGACACAGCTTTCATATACCAATTCACTAATTTCCTATAAGCTGGAACTCTTGAACCTGAAGATCCAGACACTATATGATTTTGAAAATAATGAGCCGGTTTCACCGGTAATGACAATAGAAGAATAAAACGTTATATAATGAAAAAAATTGTAATCTCAATTGCATTTATCGTTGCACTGGCTGCCTGCCGCAACGAGGACCAGAGCCTGACAGCAGATGTTGAAATTCCGGTTTCGGTTGAAGAGATAAAGCTTAAGACGATCGAGGAGTTCGTCAACACAACAGGCACAGCATTTCCAAAAGGTGAGATAGAACTTAAATCGAAGATTGCCGCTACCTATTTTCTTGAGAAAAATCCACGTACAGGGAAAATGTGGAAAATGGGAGATAAGGTCAAAACCGGGGACCTTATTGCCAGGCTCGAGGACGAAGAGTATGTCAATTCTGTACAAATGGAGACAAACCAGCTGAACCTCGAACTGATGGAAACAGAGCTCAGGAAACAGGAATCCCTGTACGAGAAGGGAGGTGTTACACTTAAAGAGCTGAAAACAGCCGGGATAAACTACGAAAATGCAAAGACAACAGTGATTAATTCAAAGCTTCAGCTTGAAAAAACAAAGATTGTGGCCACTATCGATGGTGTTATCGTTGATCTTCCCTATTACACTCAGGGTACGCAAATAGAAACAGGAGTTGTCATTGTTAAGATCATGGACTACCAGACGATGTATTTGGATGTGCAGCTGCCTGAAAAATATATCTCGGTGATTGAACCGGGTCAGATTGTTAAGCTGACAAATTACACTATCCCCGAAGATACAATAATAGGAAATGTAACACAATTGTCACCCGCGATAGTTGCCGATACCCGCACCTTCAAGGGTACAGTTTCCATTGATAATCACGATTATCTGCTTCGCCCGGGTATGTTTGTAAAAGCGGATATTGTTACAAACCATAAGGATTCAGTAATTGTAATTCCCAAAAATATAATCCTTTCCCGTCAGAGAGGTAAAACCGTGTTTGTCGTTGATCGCGGTATTGCTGAAGAAAGGATTATAGAAACAGGTCTGGAAAATATCACAGAAATAGAGGTGATCAGCGGGCTTTCAAAAAATGAACGGATTGTTACAGGAGGTTTTGAAACCCTGGGCAACAGGTCTAAAGTGAAAATAATCAACTAACAATTATGGATGCGATTGCGCGATTTGCTGTAAAATACCCTGTAACAGTGCTTATGCTGATACTGGGTATTGTCCTGCTGGGATTCATATCATTTGGTAAGCTCGGTACTGATCTCTTTCCTGATCTCAATAATCCCAAAATCTATATTGAGCTTACTGCCGGAGAGAAACCGCCTGAGGAGATAGAAAAGAACTATGTCGATCAGATCGAATCCCTGGTAATGCGTCAGAGCAGTGTTGTCCAGGTATCCTCTGTGTCACGTGCAGGTTCGGCCAGCATAACAGTCGAATATAGCTGGAACAAGGATATGGATGAAGCATTTCTGGATCTGCAGAAGGAGCTGAATTCATTCAGCCAGAATTCTGATCTTGACGACTTTACAATCTCGCAGTATGACCCGAACGCAACACCTGTGATGATTGTCGGGCTGAAGAATGACCGTATCTCCAATCTGGATGAACTAAGGAAAACAGCTGAAAATTATATACGCAATGAGCTGGTAAGAATAGAAGGTGTAGCTGATGTAAAACTTGGCGGCAAGGAAGAAAGTGAAGTGGTCATTGAAACAAATAAATATCTTCTTGAGTCATTCGGTCTTACTGCCGACGGTATCGCAGCACAGGTCAACAATTACAACAGGAATGTGTCAGGCGGCTCCGTAGTGGATATGGGGACCAAATATGTTGTTAAGGGGGTAAGTGTTCTTGAGGATCTTGAAGATCTCCAAAATATCATTGTCGGTTTCAAACAGCCATCGGCTCAGGGTACATCTTTACCTTCAGGTTCTACGGCGACACAACCATCTGAAAGAGTTCCCGTATACCTGCGCGATGTTGCAAATGTACAGTTCGCAAACAAGGAACCGGAAAATATAGTCACGATAAATGGGGAGAAGTGTATCGGACTCTCAATATATAAGGAACCCAAATTCAACACTGTGGATGTAGTGGAAAGCCTTGACGAGGCATTTGCTTCTCTTGGCAGGGCTTTGCCAGGTTATGAATTTATTAAGGTCACCGACCAGGGAACCTATATAAACAATGCCGTAGGTGAAGTGAAAAACACACTTATCATTGGTATTTTGCTCGCGATTGTCGTTTTGTATGTATTCCTGAGGAGGATCGGCACAACCCTTGTCATCAGCATAGCAATACCCGTATCTATCATTGCCACCTTTAACCTGATGTACTTTAACCACCTGACGATCAATATAATGACATTGGGCGGACTTGCACTGGGAGCCGGTATGCTGGTGGATAATGCAATTGTGGTGCTCGAGAATATTACCCGTAACAGGGAGGAAGGCATGTCAATTAAAGAGGCAGTGATAACTGGTACGGGTCAGGTTGGTGCAGCAATCACGGCATCAACAATCACCACTATTGTTGTCTTCCTACCCATTGTATACCTTCACGGAGCTTCCAGTGAAATGTTCAGGGATCAGGCATGGACGGTAGCTTTTGCCTTGCTTTCATCATTGGTGGTGGCTATGCTTGTTATTCCAATGCTTGTCTCAACTTTCTTTTCCGACAGGAAGAAAAAATCCGACATAAGTGCTCCTGTAAAATTTAACTGGTATTCTTCGCTTCTTGAGAAGATCGTGAAAAAAAGGATCCTGGTCATAATATTGTCAGCCATACTTCTGGGTGCTACTGTATTACTGATACCCCGTCTTGGCAGCGAATTCATGCCTAAAGCAGAAACGGCGGGATTTACCGTTAAATTAGAACTGCCAGAGGGGACCAGCCTGGAAAGAACCTTCAGCACAGCTGCCGGAACAGAAGAAATTTTAAGGGAGATCCTTGGCAATAAGCTGAAAATGATTTACTCCCAGTCAGGCGAGGATAATAATTCAACCCTGAACCAGGGTTCAACAGTAAAAGGTGAAAACATAGCTTCGCTGAAAGTAGTACTTGAAGATGATTATATAGATGAAACCGAAAATGTGATAACCAGTCTTGAGAGTTACCTGAAAACCATTCCCGGTCTGGAAGTGAGTTTTACAAGAGACGA
This sequence comes from uncultured Rikenellaceae bacterium, assembly GCA_964556175.1. GTDB lineage: Bacteria > Bacteroidota > Bacteroidia > Bacteroidales > VadinHA17 > LD21. The sequence continues at coordinate 3,508 of CAZKWD010000072.1, read as the reverse complement.
AACAGCACTCCAGACATCACTCGGAACAACAGAGTCGCCATTTGCACTTGAGATTTCAGGAGAAGACTATACAGAGCTCGAAAGAGTACTTAATGAATCGAAAGAAATACTGGGGGAAAATTCCGGCCTCTATAATATAACAACATCGATGGACGAAGGAACACCTGAAGTTGAAGTTGCCATTGACCGCTTTAGAACAAGTTATTATAGCGTTACAGTCGAAAACGTCATCAGCCAGTTAAAAAGTTACCTTGAGGGAGCCTCAGCCGGCAGCTTTGAAAAAGAGGGCGAAATGAAGGATATAACTATCAAACTTGAAGATATTTCCCTTCACCAGCTGCGTGACCTCATGATAACCGCCGGAAATGTCAAGATGCCGCTAAGCGAACTGGCTGATATCAAAACAGTTATAAGTCCCAGGGAGATAACAAGAAGAAACCAGTCGAGAACATGCTATGTATATGCCATGGTCAGGCCGGGGATAGCCTTCGATAAGGTGGTAAAGGAAGCCCGATCGTCACTGCAGGCTATTGCACTTCCGGTTGATTACAAGATGGAATTTACCGGTGAGGAGCTTAAAAGAAAAGAATCAATGTCAAACCTCTCATTCGCCCTGATCCTTTCACTGGTTCTTGTCTTCATGGTACTTGCTGCTCAGTTTGAATCTTTGGTGCAGCCTTTTATAATTATGCTTACCATTCCGCTTGCCGGGATTGGGACAATACTGACATTCTTCTTATTTGGAAAGTCCCTCAACATGATGGCATATATCGGGATAATTATGCTGGGAGGTATTGCAGTAAATAATGCGATAATCCTGATTGACCGTATAAATCAGCTGAGGGAAGTGGGAATGAACAAAAAAGAGGCGATAATACTTGCCGGATCACAACGTATAAGGCCTATCCTGATGACAAGCATAACGACCATACTGGCTCTTTTACCTCTGACAATAGGGTTTGGAGAAAGTGCATCATTGAGAGCCCCGATGGCCATGGCAGTTATAGGAGGACTCTTCTCATCAACTCTTCTTACACTTGTGGTAATTCCATGTGTTTACTGGGTTTTTGATACTTTAAGCAGCTTTGCAAGAGGAAAAAGAATAGCTGCAGCCAATACTATATAATAATAAGAGAGAAATGGATTTTATTTTAAAAAGAAGAATCCTCATCAGTATGCTGTTTGTCGGGCTGGCAATGCTCGGTTTCATCTCTTATAAGAAATTATCGCTGGAACTGATACCGAATGCCCAGCTTCCGGCATTGATAGTACAGGTGGCCACTCCCCTTGAAATGGATCCGTCTTATATTGAATCACAGGCAATTATACCTCTTGAAGGTGCGGCTGGAACCCTTGAAGGCATTGAGAAAATAGAATCGAATATCTCTTCCCGATATGGAACAATAGTGATCTATTACAATCAGAATGCCGACCTTAAATATGCCTACCTGAAGCTCCAGGAGAAGATAGATATAGTTAAGAATTCAATACCTGACGAGTTCATTGTTAATGTTATTAAGATAGATCTCGAACAGCTCACAAACCAGTTCATGGCGCTTCAGGTGAGAGGCGAAGGCGGAGTTGACAGGATCAGGAACATCACCGACAGGGAAGTCAAACCAAAGTTTGAGAATATCGACGGTATTGCAGGCGTTCAGGTTTACGGAGGTCAGGAGAATTCTATTGAGGTCCGTCTTAATGAAAAGGCATGCCAGGCGCTCGGGATAACAACGGGACAGATAAGGACACTGCTTAATAATAACGGCAGTGAGAAGACATTTGCAGGCAAGGTCGTTGACGGGAATAACGAGTTTTTTGTAAATATTACTTCTGAATATACCGATGTAAAGGACATCGGCAGTATAATAGTAAAACAGGAAGGGCCAGTCCTGCTGCAGGATATCGCCGAAATATTTTATGGTGTCAAGGAGCAGACATCTTTCAGCAGGGTAAACGGGATGGACGCCGTAACTCTTAACCTGGTAAATGATAACCAGGCCAATCTAATTAAACTCTCTCACGATGCTCTTGAACAGGTAAATGCCCTAAATAAAACACTTGCTCCTGCAGGGGTCGATATTGTAGCCCAGTATAATAGTGCCAAAACAATGGAAGAGAATATCAACCAGATAATCAAACTTGCCATTACTGGTGCTTTACTTGCAGTTATCATTCTCTGGTTCTTTCTCAGGAATATCAGGCTGGTTACAATTATTGCTGTTTCAATACCTATTTCAGTGTATGCAGCCTTTAATTTCTTTTATGCCTACGATATTACTATAAACAGCCTGACTCTTGTCGGCGTGGCTCTTGCCATCGGAATGCTTGTCGATAACTCGGTGGTGGTGCTCGAGAATACCTATCGTCTTGCCGGAACCGGTATGGATTACAGAACCTCAGTCAAACAGGGCACCTCCGAGGTGTGGAAGGCCATCCTGGCATCAACACTTACAACCATTATGGTCTTCTTCCCCTTTATCTTTTCTTCAAATTTCCTTATAAAGATTATTGGGAAGAACATTGGCGTTTCCATAATATCAACATTGATGGTCTCGCTTGCTGTTGCACTTCTTTTTATTCCGATGGCCACCTATTTTCTGCTTTCCGGGAGCTCGGGAAGTAAGTCGGACATATTTAAGAAGCTCTCCATACATGACAGGCTGATCCAGGCGTATCATCTTGTTCTGAAAGCAAGTATGAGAAAACCAGCTTTGACAATCATCGGCACACTTACAGTCTTCTTTGCTGCACTTCTTATAAGCCTGACACTAAGCATGAACACACCGCAGGAGGTAAACACTCCTGATTTCAGGTTAAGTGTAACAATGCCCTCAGGATCAACCCTTGAGAAAACTGATGCAGTGGTAACAGAGATTGAATCAAGGCTTGCCTCCATACCAGAGAAAGAGGATATTGTGAGCCGCATCGAGGAGGAACAGGCTACTGTGACAATCAACCTGCCGGAAGAGTGGGATAAAAAGAGCAAAAGAAGCCTTCCCGAAATTAAAAATGACATCCTGGAAAGAACAAAAAATATCCCTTCTGCCGAAATAAGTATGGACGAAATTTCCACAGGAGGTGGATTTACATCCGGCGGCGGCGGTGAAACAGTGAACCCGGGAGCAGGATTTATGAATATGCTCGGTATTGGATCACAAAGCGAAAGTGTGATCATCAAGGGACAGAACTTTGAACAGATGAAAAACCTTGCCGACGATATCAAAACCTATGTTGACGATCTTACTTCAATCGAAAATGTGAGCCTGAATATCCAGGATAATAAGCCCGAGGTGCAGCTCTATTTTGATATGGATTATATCGGGAGAAACAACATCACCCTTATGAATCTCTCTTCAGCCCTGGCCTCTTTCGGAAATGAGTATTCCTCGGGAGCAACATTCAGGCAGGGTACCGAAAACTACGATATAATAATAAAATATGCAGAAGAGGATACTCTGGCAAAAAACACCGATAAAACAATTGATGACCTTAAGCGGCTTGAGGTAAG
>CAZKWD010000071.1:2330-8939 GCA_964556175.1 uncultured Rikenellaceae bacterium | reverse complement strand
AAATAGGTATTTATACTTATTTACTTATCATCACAGTCACATTCATCAAAGCTCTTTTTATATTGTTCAATAGCTTTAAGACTCATACCCATGCTCGAAAACCCGCCGTCATGATAAAGGTTCCGGCAGTTGTGGGCGTTGGTGACTGGGAAATTGTATTAATTCTGAGCTGCTTTTATCAGTTCCTTTGCATTTTTTATTGCAGTTTCTGTTATTTCTCTACCGCTCAATAACCTGGCAACTTCAAAAATACGCTCATCAGGAGATAACAATTTAATCCTGGTTATTGTTTCGCTTCCGCTTTCATCTTTGAAGACATGGTAATGCTTTGTCCCTCTTGAAGCAACCTGTGGAAGGTGTGTGATGTTTACCACCTGCATATATTTTCCCATACCAGCCAGTATCTGTCCTACCCTGTCAGCCACCCCTCCGGAGACTCCTGCATCAATCTCATCGAAAATTATAGTAGGCAGATTTGTATTCTTTGTCAGCAACGACTTAAGGCTGAGCATGACCCTTGATAATTCTCCTCCTGAAGCTATCCTGGCAAGATTTTCCGGTTCAACCTGTTTGTTTGCGGAAAAGAGAAAATCTGCATGGTCGGTTCCTGAAGGAGTAAAATCGGGAAGAGATTTAAGTAAGATCCGGAAACGTGCATTGGGCATTCCAAGCTGCCTGAGAAGCTCAGTTATTCTTTTTTCGACATCATGAAGAACGGCTTTTCTTTTACCCGAAATTCCGGAAGACAGTTTTGTTAAATTCTCTGTCTCTTTTAAGAGTACCGACTCCAGCTCGATTATCCGGTCATCGCCTGTGATAATTGAATTTACCAGCTTCCTGATCTCTTCCCTTTTGATCAGCAGTTCGTCGAGGGAACCTACCCGGTGTTTCTGTATCAGTGAATAAATTGTATCAAGCCGGTTGGTGATCCGGGTTAACCGGTCAGGATCAGCTTCGACAGTCACAGCAAGCTTCTCAATCTCACCTGCAAGGTCATTGAGTTCGATATAGGAAGATTCAGCCCGTTTTAGTATTTCCTCAAGCTGAGGCATATATGATATTATCTTCGAAAGATTCATCTTAGCCTCTCTCAGATTTGTAAGAATCGAGTTTCCGTCGGATGAAAAAAGATCTGAAGCATTGCCAAGGGCAAGTTTTATTTCTCCTGCATGTTCGAGAAGCTCCTGTTCCTTTTCAAGCTCTTCCTGCTCACCATCTATCAGTTTGGCATCTTCGATCTGGGCCAGCTGAAACTGATAATATTCTAAGTCGGCCTTGTTCTGGTCGGCTTTTCCCTTTGCCTCCGTATACTCTTTTTTCAAGCTGCGGTATTTGTAATAGGATCTCCTGTAATCTTCCTTAAGTTTTATTGTACCTGCAAAAGAATCAATGACATTGAGCTGAAATGAATTATCGCTCAGCATTAATGTCTGATGCTGTGAGTGTATATCTATGAGGCGATCGCCAAGCTCTTTAAGCAGGCTCAGGGTAACAGGTGTGTCATTGATAAATGCCCGTGACTTTCCTGCCGGGTTAATCTCTCTTCTTAATATAGTAACAGACTCATAATCAAGCTCATTGGATGTATAAAAATCAGTAAAGTCATAACCCTCTATTCTGAATGTTCCTTCCACAATACACTTTTCGTTCTTATCAAGAAGCACGGACGTATCAGCTCTGTTCCCCAGGATCAGGGATAAAGCACCGAGAAGGATTGTCTTACCGGCTCCTGTCTCACCGGTGATGATAGTCAGACCCTCCTCAAGTTCAACGTCCAGATCTTTGATCAGTGCATAGTTTTGAACGTATAGTTTAATGAGCATAACAGGTTACTAATTACTAATATTAGCTGGATGCAGTGATTTTTTCATACTTTGATTTGTTGGCAGGATCGATTTCGGTAAGGATCTGCACAACACGGCTTTTCTCTTCCGGAAATGCCTCGGAGAATATGTTTATCAGCTCGTCGGTCCTTGCTTCCATTACAATTTGAATGAGGTACATGAACGGATCAGGTTTTTTCCTGTAAACCTCCTGTACAAGTCTGAGACTTTCGACCATAGCTACCCTGGCCTCAGCAGCTTTTGACTCCAGCCTATCGAGACCATTGATATTATACTGATAAACAAACTGCCTGACTTCCTCATATTCTTTATCAAGAAGGTTTTTTACGAGCCAGTAGCGATTGCGGTTCCGTGATCCATCATATGGTTTCCATCCTGTTTCAGGTGCATTTTGTGCATTTAGCACGATTTTTTCAGCCATCTGGAAAAACTCTGTACCTCCTTCCGAAGAGAAGGAATCATAATCAAAACCCAGTATGACATATGCATAATAAGCAAGAACAGACACAAGGTTTGATCTGTGAACGGTGGGATTAAATTCAAGTGGCTGAAACTCTACGTATCTGAATCTGAAGTTATTATCTATAAAATTCAGGATTGTTGAATTGTATGTTGTGTTAAATACCGGTCGCCTGAGCTGGATCTGTATTGTTCCGTTGAATTCATCGGCTGACAACTGGTTAGTTATGTTAATAAGAATATTACAGTCGATCCTTTCAGAGTAACTATAAATATGGTTAGTCCAGACAGTATTATTCATAAATTCATAGATATCGCGCTGCATGTTCTCAAACACCTGCCTGTTGGAGCCCTGGACTCTCTGTGCAGATACCTGGACGTTGCATTTTAGTTCCTGGGAAATAATAACTCCGGGAAGCAGTATCAGAAATACCAGCGACAAATATTTCTTAAAACGGGTTCCTGTCATCCTGATTGATTATTTGAACATTGATACAATCCTGTCAAGAATATCCCTGGCAGCTTCTTCTTTGGATTTCAACTCAAATTTATCAATAATATTATACTTGTCAATGATTGTGATCCGGTTTGTGTCATGTTCAAATCCTGCACCCTCATCTCTCAGTGAGTTTAATATTATGAGATCAAGGTTTTTACGTTTTAATTTGCTTTTTGCGTTTGCCAGCTCACTATCTGTCTCGAGAGCAAATCCGACCAGGATCTGGGACGGTTTCTTCATCTCCCCGAGAGTTTTTGCTATGTCGGTTGTAGGTTTAAGTTTCAGCGCAAGCACATTATTTTCCTTCTTCATCTTCTCCGGTTTCTGCTCAATTGGTGTATAGTCGGCGACAGCAGCTGATAATATAGCTGCATCGCAAGAGGGAAACCGTGAAATGCATTCTGCAGCCATCGATTCTGCCGTTGTCACCTTTGTAACCTTCACTGTACTGTTCTTTGGCAATATCTCAGACGGACCCAGAACAAGGTCGACAGAGGCTCCCAACTCAGCAGCAGTATCAGCAAGGGCTATTCCCATTTTACCGGAAGAGTAGTTGCTTATAAAACGAACAGGATCAATTGGTTCACGCGTGGGGCCGGCGTTTATGAGGAGATGTTTCTCCTTCAGAGGCTTATTTCTTTTTTTTTTTGTAAAGAAGTCTGTTATCTCCTTTACTATCTCTTCGGGTTCCGCCATCCTGCCTTTTCCTGTCAGGCCGCTTGCAAGGTCGCCTGTTTCAGGTTCCAGAATATTATTCCCGAAGGCTTTCAATGTTTCGATATTAATCAGTGTAGCCGGGTGATCAAGCATATTCATATCCATTGAAGGAGCAATGAATACAGGGCAACGCGCAGAAAGATATGTTGTTAGGAGCAGGTTGTCAGCTATGCCATTAGCCATTCTGGCAATTGAATTTGCGGTAGCAGGAGCAATAAGAAACAGGTCGGCCCATAAACCGAGGTCTATATGGCTGTTCCATTCACCGCTTTCAGGATCATAGGATTCCGCGAGAACAGGATTTTTTGATAATGTAGACAGGGTAAGAGGGGTTATGAACTCCCTGGCACGATCTGTCATGATAACCTTCACATCAGCGCCCTCTTTGACAAGCAGCCGGATTATTATAGCAGTCTTATAGGCTGCAATACCGCCGGTCACACCTACAAGTATTTTTTTGCCTTTCAGCATTTTCTATTTTGGTATTGCTGCTGTTTCCGGGTTCCTGTGAAATATTTTTCCTTCTTCAAGCTCCTGTAGTGCTATAAGAGTCGGTTTGGGAAGCCTCTCATAGAATTTCGATATCTCGATCTGTTCGCGGTTCTCAAAAACCTCCTCCAGGTTATCGCTGTATGAAGCAAATTCTTCAAGCTTCTTGTTGAGCTCCTGCTTCATCTCAACAGCAATCTGGTTCGACCTTCTTGACACAATTATCACCGTTTCATAGATATTACCGGTATCTTGTGTAATCTTATCCACATCACGTGTAACAGTTGTTACGGGGGCCATTGATTTTCTGTAATCCATAATATTTTATTCGTTATTTGCCACTGTTTCTATATCTATGCTTCCGGCTTTAAGGTATTCGCTTGTTCTTTTGTATATCCTGCTCACCTCTTTCATAAATTCGCTTTCCGGAAACTCCTCCATAAAAGAATAATAGTCATCAAGTGTATCCTGGTACCTCTCCCGCTGCTTGCTGGCAAAACTGTTTTCAGCATAAAGAAACAGGGAACTAAGCTTAAGGAACATCATCTCTTCCCTGTATTCTGACTCAGTATATTCTTTAAGGCTGTTGGTGAGAGCCGTTATTGCTGCCTTATACTTTTTCATATCGTAATAGAGCTTGGCATTGAGATATGATTTCTCCATAAGTTTTTCTTCAAGCTCTTTTACTAGCTTTTTGCATTCATCAATCCTTGGACTGTAACTATACCTTGTCATGAAAAGATTAAATCCTTCAATTGCATTTCTCGTATTTTCCTGGTCAAGTTCCGCACGGGCAGATATATAATAATCGCACAAAGCACTCATATATGATGATTCTTCGGCATATTTGCCAAATGGATACTGGTCAAGGTATGTTTTATAGTATGCACTGGCAGAATAATAGTCTTTCATATAGAAGTAGCTCTGGGCATTCATCCAGTTAAGATCTTCTGCCTCTTCAGTCGCCCGGTATCTCGGAAGCAACTGATCCAGCAGTTCAGTTGCCCTGGCATACTGCCCTGCATCATAGTATTCCTTCACCTTTGTTTTCTTGAGATCATAATCGTTACTCTTCAGGAGTTTTTCATATTCTCCGCAAGAGGTGAACAACACCAAAAATATTAATGTTATATATACCCTGAACCTCATAAAAAAATGTTGCGCAAAATTACAATATATTTTTCAAATCAGTTATAAAAACGTTTTTTTTATACAATTATTCTGATGTATAATAATAATATCCAAATTAGGTATAAATAGGTATCAGCAGGTTCCTGTTAATCCTTACTTTTGTAGAAATCATACACAGACTGAAGAATCATGGATATTTTTGACAAAATTAAATCGAACAGAGGTGCCCTGGGTCAGTATTCGGAAGAGGGTGATGGTTATTTCATGTTCCCGAAACTGGAGGGAGAGATTGCACCCAGGATGATGTTCAGGGGAAAAGAGGTTTTGAACTGGAGCCTGAATAATTACCTGGGACTGGCAAATAATCCTGAAGTCAGGAAAGCAGATGCGGAATACGCTGCACAGTATGGGCTTGCCTATCCGATGGGAGCAAGAATGATGTCGGGACAAACAATCATGCACGAAAAATTCGAAAAGATGGCTGCTGAATTTGTCGGAAAAGAGTCGGCCTATTTGCTAAATTATGGTTACATGGGAATGGTTTCCATAATCGATGCGCTTGTCGACAGGCATGATGTAATAGTCTATGATTCAGAATCGCATGCATGCATCATGGACGGTTTGCGGCTGCATTTCGGGAAAAGATTTGTATATGCTCATAATGATATTGAAAGCTGTGAAAAGCAACTTCAGCGGGCAACAAAGCTTACAGAAGAATCCGGAGGCGGAATACTGGTAATTACTGAAGGTGTCTTCGGAATGGCAGGAGATCTTGGCAAACTCGACAAGATAGCTGCTCTTAAAAAGAAATACAATTTTCGGTTCCTGGTTGATGATGCACACGGGATTGGTACCATGGGAGCCACAGGAGCTGGCACCGGCGAACACTTTAGCGTTCAGGATCAGATAGATATCTATTTTGCAACATTTGCAAAATCGATGGCAGGAATTGGCGGCTTTGTAGCAAGCACAAAGGATGTAGTGACATATTTACGCTTTAACCTGAGGTCTCAAATATATGCCAAGGCTCTGCCAATGGCAATGGCAATGGGAGCAATAAAGAGACTGGAACTTATTAAAGCTCATCCGGAATATAAAGAGAAATTATGGACTATCGTCAATGCTCTTCAGAAAGGCTTGAAAGATGCCGGTATGGATCTGGGGAGAACCGAATCACCGGTGACACCCGTATTCTTTAAATGCCCTCTCTTCCAGGTTACACAGCTTATCTATGACCTGAGGGAGAATTTCGGGATATTCTGCTCAGTTGTAATATATCCTGTCGTCCCCCGGGATGTGGTAATGCTGCGTCTTATACCCACGTCCGACCATTCTTTAGAGGATGTGGTATATACAGTAAATGCATTTAAAGAAATTAAAAGGAAACTTGATAATAATCTGTATCCCAACGAGATTGCAGATTTTTCGAAATAGAACCTGAATTCGTAGTAATGGAAAAAGGCTGTCCCT
>CAZKWD010000071.1:0-2230 GCA_964556175.1 uncultured Rikenellaceae bacterium | reverse complement strand
TGAACAATCTCCCTCCCTATTCGTTTTACACTTGAAATTATCTGACTATTTTCCTTATATGGAGTCTAAAAACAATAAGATTACAGCAGACCACAATAATCTGCTTAAGGGTTATAATATGCTATTATATTTTGCAGGCAGTATGATCATGAGTGAACCTACTGATGAATGTGTTATCGATTTCTGGACTAAAGGTATTCTCAAAAAGCTTCCTGTGTCAAGTTCAAATCCAAGGTTTATAAAAGCTGCGTCAATTCTAAGGGACTCGTGTAAAGATACAGATACATGCAGGAAGAGGCTTGCAGAAGACTTTTACCGGCTATTTGCAGTAACGGGACTGCCTCTGGCGCCGGCTCAGGCTTCTATTTATCTTGCAAGGGAAGAAACGAAACGTGTCTCTGTGCAAAATGTCAGTGAGTTTTACAGATCCTATGGATGGGAATCAGCGTCGCATAGAAAATTGCCTGAAGACCATCTTGGGTTAGAGCTTCTTTTCCTTACCAGTATGATAGATGACTACCTGCAGCTTGATGATGATCCCTGCTTCCGTGAAATGAAGAAGGAGATACACCGGTACATTGATCAGCAGCTTTTATCATGGATCCCCATGTGGAATACGGATGTGCAGGAATACGCATATACTTATTGTTATAAAGGCATAGCCACTCTTTTATATGCCTGTATAGAAGACCTTTACGGCATTATGAATAACGAAGGAGAATAGTTGACAGAGTCTCAGAAATTCGGATTGAAGAAAACAGCTATTGCTCCAATATAATATTCCCTCCATCCTTCAGCTATGTCAGCAAAATCTTTATCAGGAATGTTTGTATGTTCAACGGTAACCTGTGAATCTTCCTTATCGGATTGAATCGAAATTGTTACTATCGATTTATCAGTCTGTTCGCCGAAGTACCATTCCTGTACGATTTTTCTATCCTTAATGAATTCCAGGTTTCTTCCCGTTATATCGCCTTCCCACAACGAAAATTCGCTTCCGGGTTCTTCTGACATTATTGCCGGATAACCAGACCAGATCTCAATCGTAAACGGATTTGTCAGTGCAGAATACACATCGGAGGGTTCAGCATTTATTCTGAAAGTCTTATGGAATGTTTTCATTTTTTTGATTCCGATAAATATCGTTCTGCATCAATTGCGGCCATACATCCTGAACCGGCGGCAGTGACTGCCTGTCTGTAGTGCGGATCCTGCACATCACCGGCAGCAAAGACTCCGGGGATATTTGTTTTTGATGTTCCCGGTATGGTTTTAATATAACCGGTTTCATCAGTATCAATATATTTCTTAAAAATATCTGAATTGGGAGTATGTCCTATTGCCAGAAAGAATCCATCAATCCTGACCCTGACAATCTCTTTCTGAGGAGTATCTTTTTTCTTAACAAGCACTGCTCCTTCCACCCCGTTTTCGCCAAAAAGATCAACAGCCTGGTGTTCCCACAGAATTTCAATATTTGATGTATTCATAACTTTCTCCTGCATCGCCTTTGATGCCCTGAGCACATTCCTGCGAACTATCATATATACTTTATTGCACAATCCAGCCAGGTATGTTGCCTCTTCTGCTGCCGTATCTCCGCCTCCAACAACAGCCACATCTTTCTGCCTGTAGAAAAACCCATCACATGTTGCACAGGCTGAGACGCCCATACCGGCATATTTCTTTTCTGCTTCAAGACCCAGATATCTTGCCGTCGCACCCGTGGCTATGATAACTGTATCAGCCTCAATTTGTTTATTGTCGTCGATTGTCACTTTATGTTTGTCCCCTGAAAAGTCAGCATCTGTGGCTAAACCGAAGCGAACATCTGTTCCGAATCTCTCTGCCTGTTTTTTAAATTGTTCCATCATTTCGGGACCGGTTACTCCATCGGGATATCCCGGGTAGTTGTCAACGTCGGTCGTAGTGGTCAGCTGACCGCCCATTTCCATCCCGGTATACAGAACCGGTTTAAGGTTTGCTCTTGAAGCATAAATAGCTGCAGTGTAACCTGCCGGTCCTGAACCGACAATCAGGCATCTTACCTTCTCAACATTCTCAATATCTGCCTTTTCTGAGTCAGATTGAAGATTCATTGGTTTAAATAGTTCCATAAAATCCTTTTGATTAAAATTTCTTGCAAAAATAGAAAAAAAGAGATTATAAGAAAAGGGTTGCTGGTTGCTGGTTGCTGGTTGCTGGTTGCTGGTTGCTGGTTGCTGGTTGC
>CAZKWD010000070.1:4890-8968 GCA_964556175.1 uncultured Rikenellaceae bacterium | reverse complement strand
GGCACACACCCCATTCGTCTTCAGTCAATGACCAATACCGACACCCTTGACACGAAAGCCTCTGTTGCACAGTGTATAAGGATCATTGAAGCAGGTGCTGATTTTGTGCGTCTTACTGCCCAGGGTACCAGGGAGGCGCAAAACCTCGATAACATAAAGAAAGAACTTAGAAAAGCCGGCTTCAACACACCGCTAATAGCAGATATTCACTTTAATCCCGCCGCTGCCGAGACAGCAGCAAAGATTGTAGAAAAGATAAGGATCAATCCCGGCAATTATGCAGATAAAAGAGCCTCTTTTAAAAAAACGGAGCTCTCTGACAAAGAATACGGCGGAGAGGTGGAACGAATACACAAAAGACTTCTTCCGCTTATAGATATATGCAGGCAAAACAATACGGTAATACGCATCGGCATTAATCACGGATCACTATCGGACCGTATAATGACCAGGTACGGTAATACACCAAAGGGAATGGTCCTTTCTGCCCTGGAATTTATAAGTATATTCCGTTCAGAGAATTTCAATAACCTTGTACTTTCCCTAAAATCATCTGATCCGGCAATTACCATGAAAGCTAACAGGCTGCTCGTCAAGATGATGCAAACAGGAGGGGTTGCCTACCCAATACATCTGGGCATTACTGAAGCAGGTGAGGGTGAAGAGGGAAGAATAAATTCCGCAGCAGGAGCAGGAGCACTACTTGCCGAGGGAATAGGAGATACATTAAGGATCTCCCTCACAGAAGATCCCGAACATGAAATACCTGTAGCAAAGGAGATATTGAATTTCCTGACCGGATCAAAAGGACGGATAACCTATCCTCTAAAAGTACAGGCTTTTAGAAAAAGAGATATACTCTACAAACCTGAAGTGATAACATTTAATGATGGCAGGTACATCAGGGAAAACGGCGAACCGTTCAAAGGCGAGATGCTGATTTTCAACTATAATACACCTCCGCTTCTTTCAGAACGTTCAGGTAAGGAAGTTTTTCTTAACCCGATCTTTTCCGAAGATGATCCTGAAAAGCTGGAAATTGATGCAGCAGCACTGCTGGGCAGATATTTTATTTTGAAACAGCCGGATGGCATCTGCATCACAAATAAAGGTGCCGTACAGGGTGAAAAGCTGAAAGAACTCTCCTTCTCCATCCTCCAGGCAACAGGAGCAAGGATAACAAAAAACCGTTATATTTCCTGTCCAACATGCGGCCGGACAAAATTCAACCTTAAGGATACCGTGAAAAAAGTGAAAGAGGCAACAAAGCATTTAAGCGGATTGAAAATCGCGGTTATGGGATGCATTGTCAACGGACCGGGAGAGATGGTGGGTGCCGATTACGGTTATGTGGGGGCAGGAGAGGGGAAAGTCCATATTTACCGCGGACTTAAACCTGTGTTGAAAAATGTGCCGGAAGAGGATGCTGTTAGTGAATTGTTGAGAATTATTGAAGTAGATCAAAAAAGTATTTAATTAACAAAAGAACAAATCATTTTATATTCTTACTTGAATCACATGTACTCACCTCCAACCCCCTCTCTACTTCGTAAAGAGGGGACTTAATATATTGTGAATGTGACAGATCCCCCTCCTTGCGTTAGCCAGGGAGGGGGACATAGGGGGTGGGTTCATGTTAAATGCTACGCCAGCCTGTAATCCAGTTGTTTCTTCTGCAGGTCAGCCCTTACTACCTCGATAGTGACCCTGTCGCCGAGAGTATAGATTTTTCCATTTGATCTGCCCCTTATACAGTAATTATCCTCGTCATACTCATAGTAATCATCGCCAAGTTCACGAATATTGACCATCCCTTCACACTGGTTCTCAATTATCTCAACATAAATTCCCCATTCAGTAACACCAGAGATAATACCTTCATATTCTCTTCCGGTTTTATCGCTCATGAACTCAACCTGCTTGTATTTTATAGATGCCCTTTCAGCTTCGGCAGCAAGACGCTCCATCTTTGATGAGTGTTCACACTGCTTCTCAACTTCCTTTTTTCCTCCCGGATTTTCCTTATTCAGATATGCTGTCAGAAGCCTGTGAACCATCATATCAGGATATCTTCTGATGGGTGATGTAAAATGAGTGTAATGCCTGAATGCAAGCCCGTAATGGCCGATGTTATCCGTTGAATATACCGCTTTCGCCATCGCTCTAAGAGCCAGTGTTTCTATTATATTCTGTTCTTTCCTGCCGGATACCGACTTCAGGAGCCTGTTCATGGCTTTTGGCAGCAATTTTCTTTCATCATCAACAAGTTTATAACCGAAACGGGTAATGAAATGACTGAAATTTTCAATTTTTTCGGGATCGGGTTTATCATGAACACGATAGACGAATGTTCTTCCTTTAATCTTTTTCCCTATAAATTCTGCTACCCTCCTGTTTGCCAGCAGCATAAATTCTTCAACAAGCTGGTTGGCAGTGCCCATTTCCCGGAATCTTATTCCCAGGGGTTTCCCTTCATCATCAAGGTCAAACTCCACTTCTGTTTTTTCAAAGAGGAAAGCGCCTTCTGAAAAACGTCTTGTCCGAAGCTGCTGAGCAAGCTTATGAAGAAACAGCATCTGGGTTTTCATTTCACCTTCACCTTTATCTATTACTTCCTGAGTTTCCTGGTATGAGAAGCGCATATCGGAGTTAATGATGGTTCTGCCAAACCATTCATCAAGCACTTCTGATTTGTCATTCATCTCAAAAACAGCCGAATAGGTGAGTTTATCCTCATTAGGATTCAATGAACAAATATGGTTTGAAAGCTTCTCGGGAAGCATTGGGACCACCCTGTCGACAAGATAAACAGAAGTTGCCCGTTGGCTTGCCTCTCTTTCGATAAGTGTGCCGGGTTTGACATAATGAGTCACATCAGCAATATGTATACCAACCTCCCGGTTACCGTTATCAAGCTGCCTGAGGGAGAGTGCATCATCAAAATCCCTGGCATCAACCGGGTCGATAGTGAATGTAGGTGCATCTCGAAAGTCGCGCCTGGCTTTTATATCATTGCCTGTAATGTTAGCAGGAATTCTATCAGCATCCTTTTCAACATCTGCTGTAAACTCATGGGGGAGTTCAAATTCTGCGAGTATGGCATGCATTTCGGTTTCATGCAGTCCGGGTTCTCCCAAAACATTTATAATCTCAGCAACCGGATTCTTCGATTTGGAATCCCATTCAATAACCCTGGCGACTGCCTTTTGCCCCTGTTTCGCACCATTCAGCTTTGATGAGGGAATGAACAGATCAAAAGGCATATTTTTATTATCAGGGATAAGAAAGGCAAAATTTGGCATTATCTCTACTGTTCCTACAAATGAAGTGCGCCATCTTTCAATTATCTCAACAACTTCACCTTCGGGCCGGGAACCTTTTTTCCTGGCATAGAGCCATACTTTTACCTTGTCGCCGTGTAGTGCGGTCCGCAGGTTTCTTGCCGCAACAAATACATCCTCCTCAATGTCATCAGAAACAACGAATCCATATCCCATCCGGGTCATATCAACAGTACCTGTAATATGACCCCGGCTGGCCCTGACACTGTATTTACCCTGATGGATCTCCTTAACGGTCCCTTTCTTTGCCAGCTCCCTTAATATCTCCGATATCATCTGTTTTTCAGACGGATCATTGTTATCAAGTCGTTTGGCGATTTGCTTGTAGTTGAATCCCTGTTGCGGACTTTTAGACAGTATTGTGATTATTTTTTCTCTAACCGCTTCTTTTGAAAGACCACCTTTTTTTTTCTTCCCCTTTCCCTTCCTGATCATGTTTTATTGATTTTTGCGAAGGTAAGAAAATGAACCATTATTTTTATAAATTTGATTTATAATATAATATATATGGTAAATCTGAAATCTGTACCATCACGTTCATCATCTGTTGTTACACGCAAAACGGGAAGCGAATATGTGCTTGTACCTGTTACAAACAACATTGCCGACATGAACAGTGTATATACACTGAATGAAACAGGTGCTTTCCTCTGGGAGCTTATTGACGGGGAAAACAATATCAAGGATATGATCGAAGCACTTATCAAGGAATACGATATTGATGAAGAGACTGCAAC
>CAZKWD010000070.1:0-4790 GCA_964556175.1 uncultured Rikenellaceae bacterium | reverse complement strand
AGGATATGATCGAAGCACTTATCAAGGAATACGATATTGATGAAGAGACTGCAACTGCTGATGTCTTCGAGTTTATAAATGAAATGAACAAATACCTTATAATTAAAAATCAATAAAAAACAAACATCCTTTGTGCCCATTAGTAGTTAAAAAAAAATTGACCACAAAGGACACTAAGGAAATTACAGAATGAGAAGCTATAATTTAAACATTGCCGGATATAATATCAGGATTGAGAGTTCTTCTGACGGACCTGACATGTATCCCTCTGAAAGATTTTTTAATTATTTCTGCTTTGAAAATAATCCCGATATCATTTTAAAAGTACATTCAGGAGAATTTAGTATTCCTTTCGAAGCAGAAAAGGTTTTTGATGCACCCTATGTTGAA
This sequence comes from uncultured Rikenellaceae bacterium, assembly GCA_964556175.1. GTDB lineage: Bacteria > Bacteroidota > Bacteroidia > Bacteroidales > VadinHA17 > LD21. The sequence goes on along the minus strand of CAZKWD010000070.1, from coordinate 4,400 downwards.
GAGCTGAATGGTATCAGAATAAAGAAAAACGACAGGTTCTGGAGTGTCTATAAGCAACGCAACGACTTGTATATCAGTACTATATTTCCATTGTCTCATAAGCAGAGAGAGGCGACATTACAATTTTCACTTAATAAAAAAGAATGGGATCTGTGGTTAGAAAGTTCAGATGATAAAACCGATCCCATGGAATACCCTCTTGACGGATTGATCCTTTATTACCTTACTGTATTGCATGGCGATATCATGATCCATGCTTCAGGTGTCTGTTATAAAAACCACGGGTATCTTTTCAGCGGCATTTCTGGCAGCGGCAAGAGCACCATGGCCAGACTCTGGGATATATCGGGGGTAAAAACAATCCATGATGACAGGCTTATTGTACGTAAAGAAGGTAAAGGATACATGATGTACAATACACCGGTTTACAATGATGATGAACCAAAAAAATCCCGGCTCGACAGGATATTTATTATTGAACATGGAGAAGAAAACAAAATTATTCCGCTCAGAGAAGCTGAATCAGTAAGCAGAATAATGGCAAACTCTATTCAACATGGCTGGAATGCAGGTATAATTGCCAATCTGTTGGATTCGGTTTCAGATTTAAGTGCGGCAGTTCCGGTTGCACGGCTTCATTTCAGGCCCGACAAAAGTGCTGTGAATCACATTCTTAAAAATGAAAATAAAAGATCATAGTATAACGAAAGAGCTGGGTTTTACACTTCTTGCTGAGGGTAAGACTATCAGGATAAGAGCCGATGGTTACAGTATGTTTCCGGCCATAAAAGCAGGTTATTTCATTTATATTGAACCTGTTACTGATCTCTCCCCGGGTGATGTTATAGCCTGGAAAAGAGAAACAGGTTTTGTTGTTCACCGGTTAGTGAGAGTAATAAATGAAGAAAATCAGGTTTATTATATAACAAGAGGCGACAGTTGTGCGAATGAAGACCAGATTGTTAAGAAGGAACAGATTGCAGGGAAGGTAATTGATATTGAAAGTATATCAGGCAAGAAGAAAACGATTGAGAAAAAGAAGCTTGGCAAGTTTGATTATATTTATAACAGATTATTAGTGTGGTTTATAATAAGATTTAAGAAGGCGGGGAATATAGGGAGGCAAATATTTAATGAACAGTAAGATCAAATATTTCGGTGAATCGGTCAGGTTGGTCTGGAAATCAGCCCCGGGTTGGGCATTGACCAACTTCTTTATTTCCCTTTTACGGAGCTTTCTGCCTCTTGCACTGCTCTGGTTTCTCAAAGGAATGATTGATGGTATAACAAAAGCCGTGTCTGAATCACCACAGGAATCAATTGCAGGTATTGCATGGCTGATAGCTGCTGTGGTCATTATCTGGTTCCTTGATGAGGCTACTACTGACCTGGGTAATTTTATCCGTAAAAAACAATCCATGAAGCTCGAGGCTTATATGTACGGTCTGTTGCACACCAAAGCTGTAAAGCTGGATCTTATAAACTTTGAACAGCCTGAATATTATGATTGTCTTACCAGAGCTTCGAGAGAAGCTCCGTGGAGGCCTAATAATATTCTCAACAATATTGTCTCAATGTTTAGGTCACTGTTATCTCTGGTTCTGATGGCGGGGTTACTGGCGGCACTCCATTGGAGCCTGGCAGTGCTGCTGCTTGTATTTAATATCCCGGGAATATGGCTCAGGCTCCATTATGCGGGAGTCCTCTATAATTTTCAGCGGAAGCAGACACCCGAGGCAAGGAAAACAGCCTATTTCAACTGGCTTATGACAGGTGACCGCCCCTCCAGGGAAATACGATTATTCGGCCTTGGCAACTATTTTATATCCCTGTTCAGAAAATCGTTCCTGAAAACAAAGGAAGAAGAGCTCAGAATAATTAAGAAGCGTGCCTCAATCGAACTGGTATCCGATATTTTTAAAGCAGGAGCTGTGCTTATTACTCTCGTATATATTGCCGACCGTACAATTAAAGGCTCAATTACTCTCGGAGAGATGGCAATGTTTCTGCTTGCTTTCAGGCAGGGAATGATATGTATCAGGGACCTTTTCGGCTCACTGGCAGGTCTTTATGAGGACTCACTTTTTATCAGTGATACCTTTGAATTCCTGAACCTGGAGGAAAATATCCGCACAATCGAGCCCGAAGTCATTCCTGCCATTCTGGAAAGAAGCATAGCTGCTGATAATATTTCATTTACATATCCCGGCAATAGTGTTAAGACAATTGACAATGTATCTTTTGAAATAATAAAAGGTGAAATAATTGCACTGGTAGGTCCTAACGGTGCAGGTAAAAGCACCCTGGTCAGGCTGTTGAGCAGGCTATATGACCCTGATTCGGGATCAATATATTATGATGGGAACAATATTAAGAATATGGATCCGGACAGATACAGGCGTTTTCTGTCAGTAGTTTTCCAGGATTTCATGCTTTATAATCTGAGCGCGGGAGAAAATATAAGGCTTGGAGATATCAATGAATCAAAAGCTGATGAAAAAATCAGATCAGCTGCGACAACTACAGGTATACATGATCTTATCAGCCAACTTCAAAACAGCTATTCTACCGTAATAGGCAACTTGTTCGACGACAGCCGTGAACTGAGCTGGGGTGAATGGCAAAAACTGGCTCTTTCCAGGGCTCTTTTCAGAGATGCCCCAATACTTATTCTCGATGAACCTTCAAGTGCCCTCGATGCCGACGCCGAATTTGAGATCTTCAATAGATTCAGGGAAATAGTCAAAGGGCGCACAACAATACTTATCAGTCACAGGTTTACAAATGTAGGTCTGGCTGACAGGATAATCGTACTTGATAAAGGTAAAATCATTGAAACAGGTACCCATGATGAGCTGATGACGAAAAAAGGCACCTATTTCACAATGTATACAAAACAGGCCGGCAGGTTCACCGGATGAATAGTAATATTGACATATCCAATGAAGAATCATTGCTTATCGGCCTGTGCCGTCTTGAATTCAGCAGTGAACAGGCGGGTAAATTAAGATCTCTTGTATCCGGCATAAAAGACTGGAAATACCTTGCTGATCTTGCTAATGAACATGGTGTGGCAGCCCTGGCTTATCATAATCTTGAAAGACTGGGGATAATTCAGTATGTACCCCGGTCTGTGACAGATTTTCTCAGGAATGCACTGATGATAAGCATGAGCAGAAATGCACATCACCTTAATGAGATGAATGAGGTACTGAAAATTCTTAATAGTGCCGGTATTAAAACAGTACTTCTTAAAGGGCTGGCTCTTGAAATATCAGTTTATGGCAACGCCGGGCTGAGACAGATGACAGATGTTGATATATTGATCTCAAGAGAAGATTGCATTAAGGCACGGGATCTTCTGGTAGCAGGGGGATTCAATTCATTGCCGGTAAAATCCTATTTGCACAGGCTTATTCTCACTCACACCGGAAAGCATTTGCCGTCACTTCTTAAAAATGGTTTCTCAGTTGAAATACACCATGATCTTTTCGGATCAGGAAAGAGTAACCTGACAGGTATGCTTTATGATAAAAGTAATGAAACTCAGATCAATGATGAAAGAGTCTTTATCCCTGAGGAACAGATCTTCTTTCTCTACCTTGTCAGGCACCTTTTTCTGCATGAGAAGAATAATGAATCGCAGTTGAGGCTTTATACCGATATGGTTGTTCTCATCGAAAAATTCAGGGATAGTATTATCAATAATGATCTGCCTGTGTTTGCAGAGATGGGAAGCATGAGCAATACACTTTTCCGCAAGCTCGAATCCCTGAGGAATATGTGGGGAATGCCATTTCCGGAATGGTTGAATGAATTGATCGACAGGGAGTATGATCCGGGCAACCAGGATAGATTCATTTTTTTTCTCAGAAGTCCTAAGAATAACCCTGTTACTGATAAAGCATGGCTTTACAGGTATAATATACGTGAAATTCCCGGCATTCACCGGAAGCTGCTTTATATTTTAGGAGATCTGTTTCCTTCAATCAGCTTCATGAAAAAGCGCTATAAATGCCGCAACAGCTGGAAAGCACTTCTTTACTATCCTCACAGGCTGGGGAAGCTGTGGTATCTGTTTTATTAGTATTCCCAGAGGTCATGTTCAAAATCGAAAAGCTCCATCTTTATCTGGTCAGCTTCAAATAAGGAGGATTTACCAACTGTATATTCATTAATATACCTGTCGTTAAATACGTTGGATTCACCAAAAATAATGCTGCTGAATCTTCTCTGCATGAAAAGGTCATCAAAAGAGATTCTTTGAGCGTCATTATTAGACATGAAAACCTCTTTTGTTGCCAGGACATCCCTGACATCGTCAAACTTGATCCAGAATAAAGGTATCCTTTGTTGTTGTCCGGTTTGTGGATCCATACCGAGCCAATAAGGGCAAATAG
>CAZKWD010000069.1:0-9026 GCA_964556175.1 uncultured Rikenellaceae bacterium | reverse complement strand
TTTGACATTTTTTCGTATTTAATAGTTGGTTAATAAGATTATTATGTAATTTTTTAAAAAGACTGTCAATCAAATTTACAAAAATGCAGATGATATTGGATAAGTTTGAAGGGAAATGATTCCAATAATGGTTTTTAAGTTAAATTGGCATGTAATTACACTGAAGTTAACAAACATTTTAAATTATCCTGCAATGAAAGGCTCAGTAAAGATTCTGTTCGTTTTTTTTCTATTGTCATTTCTCACATTTATTTCGGCTTGTAAGAAAACCCCTGACATTGGAAAGTCATTTTTCAACCTTAAAGAAATTGCCGGTAATAATCCTGTTATTTCTTCCTTCGCAGGGGGTGATGGATTTAAACTGCCCGTGCTGATAGTTACGCCAACTACCAAAAATGCGACAGTAACGATTTGGGAAACAGGAGATAACGGCAACTGGGCCGATGCAAAATACCTGGTTTTCGAAATATGGGATGCAGAAGATTACAGTGGAGTGATCAATATTGAATTCTACAGAAGGGATGAAAACTCTGATCAGGATAAGGTAATACTTCAAAGCGGAGAGATGGCAGCCGGCAAGCAGGAAACGCCATGGCTCTCATGCCTTATGGGAGTTTTGCCACATTTGAAAACCAAAGTTGTTTTGCCACTGAGTTACCTCGATGCACAAACCCTTTTTGTTACACGTTCACCGCGTCAGCTTAAGGGTACAATGAGTGGTGACAGGCTCGATCCGAATGATATCATAAAGGTAGCTTTGAGATTTGGCCCCATAGCAGAACCCTGGTTTACCCCCGAATTCGAAATTGCATCAATCTGCCTGGCCGATACCCTGCCTGAGCCATATCCTGTACTTGATATGCCGTTAATAGACAGATTCGGGCAGAGGAATGACAGAGAGTGGCAGGGCAAAATAAAAAATGAGGAGGATCTTATAGAACAAAACTGGGATTTGGAAAATCTGGTTGAGGGAAACAGCTTCCCTGATGAATGGAGCAGGTTTGGCGGATGGAAAGAAAAGAAATTTAAGGCAACAGGATTTTTCAGAACTCATCATGATGGAAACCGCTGGTGGCTTGTGGATCCTGAAGGATATGTATTCCTGAGCACAGGAGTTGACTGTATCAGACTTACATCCTCAGGGCCGGTAACCGGAATTGAAGATCTGTTTGAATGGATCCCGGCAGAGAATGATACTGTTTATTCAGAAGCTGTTACTCTTACCAGAGATGCTAAAAACATGGATTTCTACAGATCAAATCTTATAAGGGTTTATGGTGACAGGTTTAAGGAGAAATGGAGCACGGTTACTGCCGGCCTTATGAGGGAATACAGGGTAAATACGGTAGGAAACTGGTCCGATATCACATTTGCCCGTGAAAACAATATGCCATATGTTCTTCCGCTAAGCCGTTTCCCGACAACCAGGGTTCAGCTTTACCGTGACTTCCCGGATGTTTTTTCTGATGAGTACCTACGGAATTCGGAAGAATTCGCAAAACAGCTCGCTGATTATAAGGATGACCCGTACCTTGTTGGTTATTTCCTCCGTAATGAACCCCATTGGGCATTCGGGTATCATAACCTGGCTTATGAGATGTTCGGAACAAGCCGGAAATCGGTTACCAAGGATGAATTTATAAGTTGGATTGCTGAGAGATACAAGGAGGATATTGGGCAGTTTAATGATGCCTGGGCTCTAAAACTGTCAGATTTTGAGTCACTTAAGCAAATGATCTTCAAGGATTATCCGTCGATAAAAGCAGACAGTGATTTCTATGCTTTTTCCGTGTTAATGGTTAAACAATATGTCGACATCCCATGCAACGAGGTGGCAAAAGTTGATAAGAATCACCTTAATCTGGGAATGAGGTATGCATGGATAAGCTCCGACCTGCTGTATAAAGCCGGTGAACGGTTTGATGTTTTTTCGATAAACGGTTATGGATATGATCCGCCTGCTACTGCTGAAATAGCCAGGAGAAGCGGAAAACCTGTGATGATAGGAGAATTTCATCACGGTGCCGTCGACAAGGCTCTTCCGGCTACAGGAATTACTGGAGTCCTGACCCAGGAACAAAGGGCTGCAGCATACAGGAATTATGTTGAACAGGGGTTTTCAAGACCAGAACTTGTTGGGATGCACTATTTTCAATGGATTGATCAGCCCTATTATGGCCGTTTTGACGGAGAAAACTATAATATCGGTGTTGTAACTCTGAACAATACTCCATATCCTGAACTTACTGAAGCCATGAAGATAACAAATGAACGTATATATAAAATCGGAACAAGTCAGGTTGAACCTTATAAAGACGATATTATAAAAATACCATCGATTCATTATTAAAACATGTAAATTTGACATATTAATTCTCATTCCTGATTATGGAAATACTGCTTTATATTATTGCTGCAATACTGATTACCGGTGTAATAACCTGGTTGATTGTAAAATCTGTTTTGGCCAACCGGTATGAGGTGAAAGAAACAATGTTACACACCTTCAAATCCGCGGCATCTGATGCACTTTTGCAGAATAATAAACAATTTCTGGAGCTTGCAAAATCGCAGCTGGAGGCGAAGGTTGAAGAATCAAAAGGAGATCTGGAACAGAGAAAAGTCGCAATAGAAGAGATGCTTAAACCTGTAAGAGAATCCATCGACAGCTATAAGAAAAGAATTGAAGAGCTTGAAAAAGGATCCGAAAAGACATTTGGCCAGGTCACGGAAATGCTTACCGGCCTTCAGAAAACTAATGCTGTTCTGCAAAAGGAAACAGGCGCCCTCGTCAATGCGTTAAGGAACCCGAGGGTTAGAGGAAGATGGGGAGAAATAGGCCTGCGTCGTCTGGTGGAGTTCTCGGGAATGCTCGCTCATTGTGATTTTGTTGAACAGGTAGTAAAAGAGGGAGAAGATGTAACATTAAAGCCCGATATGGTAATTAATCTTCCGGGAAACAGCCATGTGGTAGTCGATTCAAAGCTTCCAATGGATGCTTATCTTGATGCTCTTGAAAATGACGATGAGATAAACCGTAATAACCTGCTGATAAAGCATTCAAAGGACCTGCGGGATCATATTAATAAATTAAGCAAACGGCAATACTGGTCACAATTTCAGCCGGCTCCTGATTTTGTTGTTCTTTATATGGAGGTTGAATCGGCATTTAATGCTGCTTTGATGACTGATAAAAATCTTCTTCAGGATGCCATGAACAACAAGATAATACTTGCTACACCCACAACGCTTATGGTGATATTGAAATCAGTGGCAATGTCGTGGCAGCAGCATAATATAACTGAGAACGCTCTTCAGATAATGGATGCAGCTTCCGATTTCTATGAAAGGGTAAATACGTTTGCCAGCCATCTTGATAAGATCGGGGGAGGACTAAAAACAGCCCTGAAAAGCTACAATGATGCTATTGGTTCGTGGGAGGGCAGAATAATGCCGGCAGGGAGGAAACTGGAGCAATTAAAGGAGACTGACAGCAAGGATGCGTTGCCTGATTTCGAAAAAATTGACAAACCTTTAAGGGAATTAAGAAAACCGGAAGATTGATCAGATGAAATTTATTATATACATTGTTCTGACAGGAATGTTATTAATCTCCTGCACCGGAAGCCCGAAAAAAGATAATAATTCTCAGCATTTAGAAAATCAGACAGTTTCAAAACAAGACAGCACTTATTTGTTTGATGGAGAAACACTGAATGGATGGAAAATTACAAATTTCGGACCCCAGGGATCTGTCTATGTATCTGGTGGCGCAATAATCCTGGGAATGGGGGAAGGGTGTACAGGAATAACATGGGAAAAAGAATTTCCGGTAATGAATTACAAAGTGACTCTTGAAGCAAAACGTGTTTCAGGTAATGATTTTTTCTGCGGCATGACCTTCCCTGTTGGAAAAGAGCCCTGTACTCTCATTGTCGGAGGATGGGGCGGAACAGTTGTGGGATTGAGCAGCATAAATAAAAAGGATGCCTCGGAGAACGAAACAACAACCTTAATGAAGTTCGAGAAAGATCATTGGTACAGAATTTGCCTTATGGTTATAGATGACACCATTAAGGCTTTTGTTGACGATACCGTTGTGGTCGATTTTGTAAAAGGAGATAAAGTATTGTCAATACGGCCTGAAGTAGAACTGTCAAAACAATTTGGAATAGCATCCTGGTATACAACAGCAGCATTAAGAAATATAAGGCTGGAAAAGATTGAAAGATAACATATTAACTACGGATAACATGGTTTGAAACAGAGTAAATCAAGGAGCAAACAACCAGTGACACTCCGTGAAATCCGTGATTTAATAGCAGATAAAAGAAATATACTAATAATTAAGATCATGAAGAATATAATATTCATACTATTGATATCCAGTGTGTTGGTTTCATGCAAAATCAATCATCTTTATATGAATGTTATGGAACCGGCTCCTGTAACGCTTTCACATGAAATAAAAAAGGTAGGAGTTATTAACCGCAGTGTGCCCACTGACGAAACCAAAGTTCTTGATGTAATTGATAAGGCTTTGACTCTTGAAGGGATTAACCTTGATAAGGATGGTGCTGAACAGGCTATCAACGGCTTGTCATCTGAACTGTTGAATAACAGCAGATTCGATGAGGTTAAAACACTTACTGACATTGATTTCAGAACCCCCAGCCTGGGTATTTTCCCTGTTCCGCTTTCATGGGAAATTGTTAACAGGATATGCAGGGAGACAGGAACCGATGCCCTGTTTGCGCTGGAATATTACGATACTGACACAAAAATCCGATATTCTACACACGATGGAGGATCCAGTAAAATACTTGGTCTGAAGATCCCGGTAATTGTACATCAGGCTGACATGGAAACAATTGTAAAAACCGGGTGGAGAATATATGACCCCGCCAGCCAGGTGATAGCAGACCAGTATAATCATTTTCAATCAGTGGTTTTTACAGGTACAGGAATCACTCCCCTCGTTGCAGTTGCCGCCCTTGTCGGAAGAAAAGAGGCCATAACTGAGGCGAGTAATAAAGCAGGTCGTAGTTATGCTTTAAGAATTATACCATTCGAATTGCGGGTGATGAGGGATTATTTTGTGAAGGGGACCTATAATTTTAAAATAGCAAAACGCAAAGCCCAGGTTGGTAAATGGAATGAAGCTGCAGAACTGTGGGAACTGGAGACAACAAATCCAAAAAGAAAAGTTGCAGGAAGAGCAACATATAACATGGCTATTATCAATGAGATCAATGGCAATGTTGACATGGCACTCCAATGGGCACAGAAAGCCTGGGAATACTATAAAATACGACAAGCCCTGAAATATGTGAGAATCCTGGAAAACCGCATGATGAAAAATGACATCATTAATGAACAACAACAATACCAGTAATGAATACTACCTCATGTATTGTGGTAATGAACACCATCAATTGTTAAGAAATGTTAAAAGACTAACATATGGAATATTACGAATATTCAATTTGTCTTATTCTGTGTACTTTTGCCTGTTCTTTTTAATTTACCAGATTTGACCTTTCGGAATAGTAACATCGAATTATATTTTGATTTATCCCGGGAAGCAGATTTTTGATATTTAGTTGCATGAGCAGAATATGTTTTTTGTTTTTGTTTTCTCTGTTTTTTCTTTCTGAGCCTTACCTTACAGGAATAACACTGTCGTCAACATCAGACCCTGTGAATCCCGGGAAACAGGATACAACAGGGAAACAGATCCTTTATACCGGGAGGCTGTGGCGCAATTTATACTACAGGGTAAAAGGCGACCAGTTTTTATTCACTTCCGGACTCTTACCAGGTACGGTTACAATCGAGGGGAAATTATTCAGAAATGTTCTTGTCAGCTATGACATCTTTAAAGATGAAGTCCTGGCTATGAATGACAACGGGATGATGATTCAACTGAACAAGGAAAAGGTCGATGAATTCATCTTTGAATACAATTTAAGGAAATATCAGTTTAAGAATCTGTATACTGACAGCCTGAATTACCTTGAAGGATATGTAAATATACTGTTTGACAGCGACATGTCCCTCTTTGTTAAATACAGGAAAGAGATCGTAATGCTGGCGGTAGAGAACAAATATGATCAGTTTAACCAGGTGCACCGGATATATCTGATGAAAGAGGGTGCTATTTATCCGATAAGAGGTAAAAGAAATTTTTTAAAACATTTAAGTGACAGGAAACAACAAGTGAAAAATTTTATAAGAACCAATAAGCTGCAGGTTACAAAAAAAGATCCTGATAGTTTTGTCCCCGTCCTGGAATATTATATCAATCTTGAAAAATAATGCCGCTAAGATGAAATTCAAAATATGTCTTCTGTTCTTTGGCTTATCACTGTTCAGCAAACTGGGTGCTCAGGACGAAATAAAAATAACCTGGGACTACCGGGATATGACATTTAAGGAATTTGCTGCAAAGGCAGAAAGTCAGTATGATTTACACTTTTTCTTCAGAGATGAATGGGTAAATAATCTAAGACCAGGTAATTATACCGGTATTGTGTCATTGACAGAGTTCCTCGATAAACTGTTAAGTGATGCTTCTATTTATTATTTCATTGATAATGCAGGAAATGTTGTAATAACAAAGGATTTTGCTGTTAAGATTACAAATAAGCCGGTTCCGGCAGGCGACCAGAAATTTATTCCGCCAACTGACTATGATACGGGAGATGAGCAGGAACTTGCTGAAAAGACTTTCTTTGACATAGGAAATCCTTCCGACAGGAACAAACCGGGAAATGTCCTTTTATCAGGTTATATAACCGACAGGGATACAAAGGAGCCGGTTGCCGGCACAACAATCTTCATTGAGAAATTATCTGCGGGAACCATTACCAATGAATTTGGACATTTCAATCTTAACCTTCCGCGTGGTTCACATTTGCTGCAATTCTCGTTTATCGGGATGAAGGAAAAACAGGTAAATATTAACCTTTACGGTGAGGGGGATCTGAATATCGAGATGAACAGTATGCTTATTCCTTTAAAAGAAACAATTGTCTCTGCTCAAAAAAATGTTGTTCTCCAGAGATACGAGACCGGGGTGGAAAAAATAAATATTACTTCGTTCAAACTTTTACCGACATCAATGGGAGAATCAGATATTATTAAGAGTATTCTTCTGGTGCCTGGTATACAGTCAGTTGGAGAGGGGTCAGCCGGATTCAATGTCAGGGGCGGTTCCTCCGATCAGAACCTGCTTCTTTTATATGGTGCTCCCATATATAATTCATCTCATTTCTTTGGGTTCTTCTCGGCAGTAAATTCAGATATTATTAAGGATGCAACATTATATAAGGGGGGAATTCCCAGCAGATATGGAGGAAGGATATCTTCAGTACTTGATATCGGGACAAAAGACGGAAACTGGAGGGAATTTGAAGGGAATGCCGGCATTAGTCCCATCACAACACACCTGATGGTTAAGGGTCCTATTATTAAGGATACCCTTACATATATTCTCAGTGGCCGCACCACTTACTCGAACTGGGTACTCAGTCTTATTGATAATCCTGCACTCAGCAATAGCCGGGCATCGTTTTATGATGTGAACGGAAAAATAACATATGATATCAATAAGAATAACAGAATTGATCTATCATCTTACCTGAGCCATGATGCTTTCAGGTTTAATTCAGATACTACTTATAGTTATGATAATCATATTGTAGCACTGAGATGGCGTCATTTTTTCACCAGCAGGTTTTTTTCTGTAATGTCGGTAAATAACAGCAATTACAAGTATAATGTATCCAGCGATGATAATCCGACAGAGGGATTCCTTCTTTCACATAAGATTAACAGCACCGGAGCTAAAGCTGATTTTAACTGGTACCAGGGAAGGCACGAAGTGAACTTTGGACTCGACTTTACAAGATATGCCGTTTCCCCGGGAAGTTATTTGCCTTTCGGAGACTCATCACTCGTAGTTAAAAAAATAATTCCTGAAGAGAGAGCACTTGAAACAGCTTTATATATAGAGGATAAATTTGTTCTAACGGACTACCTGTCGGTAAATGCAGGTATACGATTTTCTACCTTCTTCGCTTCCGGACCAAGATCAGTCCTGATATATGATCCTGATTTTACTAAAAGCAACTCGACAGTAATAGATACCCTGACATTTAATTCAAACCAGCTGCTCAAGACTTATGCAGGTCCTGAATTCAGAGTGTCATTAAATTTCAGAACTACACAGACGAGTTCAATTAAAGTCAATTATAACAGGACCCGGCAGTATCTGCATATGTTATCTAATACCACATCAATATCACCTACAGATACCTGGAAATTAAGTGATTATTATCTTAAACCACAGGTGGGTAATCAATATTCAGCAGGATTTTACCAGATGCTTTTGAATAACAGCATAGAATCGTCAGTTGAGGTCTATTATAAGCATATCAAGGACATGGTTGATTTTAAAGGAGGTACAAACCTGGTAATGAATGATGATATTGAAACTGACCTGGTTAATGTTCTTGGAAGAGCTTATGGAGTTGAGCTGATGCTGAAGAAAAATGAAGGAAGAATACGATGGAGTGTTGCTTATACCTATTCAAGAACACTACTCAAAAGCACCGGGAAGTTCAGTGACGAAGTAATAAATAAAGGCAAATGGTTCCCGGCTAACTTTGATAAGCCCAATGACCTGATAGTTACCTTTAACTTCCTTTTTTCACGCAGGTTTAGTTTCTCAACCAACTATACGTGGAGTACCGGGAGACCCATAACATATCCTATTTCAACATATCATCTGGGCGATTTGCTTCTAATGCAGTACTCTGACAGGAATAAATACAGGATTCCTGATTATATGAGGCTTGACCTTTCCGCTACAATAAGTGGAAACCTTAAATCAAAAAAAATTGCACATCCTCACTGGATATTCTCAGTATATAATCTTTTTGGCAGACAGAATGTTTACTCTGTCTATTTCAGGAATGAACATAACAGGATACAGGGATATAAACTATCGGTATTCGGGCAGG
>CAZKWD010000068.1:3437-9080 GCA_964556175.1 uncultured Rikenellaceae bacterium | reverse complement strand
ACAAATTTCGACAGATCAGAAGCAAGGTATAGCAATGTCCCGGTAAGTTCATCCGGTGTACCGTATCTTTCCATTGGGGTACTGTTGATGATCTTCATTCCCCTGGGTGTTGATTCACCTGTCTTTTCATCAATCAGAAGGAACCTGTTCTGATCAGTAAGAAGAAAGCCGGGGGCTATTGCATTTACCCTGACACCTGTTTTGGAAAAATGTACCGCGAGCCATTGTGTGAAATTATTGACAGCTGCTTTGGCTGCAGAATAAGCGGCGATTTTTGTCAGTGGCCGGTATGAATTCATTGAAGAGATATTTATTATTACACCGGATCTCTTCTTAACCATGTCTTCACCAAACACCATTGAGGGGATCAGGGTTCCCTTGAAGTTCAGATCAAAGACCTTGTCAAAACCTTCCAGCCTGAGACCGAAAAAAGTATCTTCAGGATTTTCTTCTCCCTCTATTTTTTCTACCCTGGTTGTGGCATCAGGTGAATTGCCCCCTGCACCGTTTACAAGAATATCCACGATGCCAAATTTACTGTTCACCTCTCTATTAGCCGCTTCAAGTGACTCCCTGTCAAGGACATCAGCTGAGATACCGATGGAAGAAATCCCATACTCCTTTTCAATTTCTGAAGCTGTTGAGACAGCCTTGTCTTTTTTATGATCAAGGATAACAGTCTTTACCCCATTTGCAGCCAGCGATCTGGCCATCTCTGAACAGATCACTCCGGCACCTCCGGTAATTACAGCTACTTTATTTTCAAGGTTCAATTCATTCATTAATGTACTTTTAAGTTCTTCATTGAATTTTTATACCTCTTACAAACCCCTCATCCGTGAGGTATCAAAATCCAAAATACTCTTTTGCATTTTTATAAGATATTCCTTCTATCAATGGTTTAAGAAGCTCTTCCTCATCAGGTATCAGTCCCTTTTCAACCTCACCGCCAATATAATTACATACTAAACGTCTGAAATATTCGTGGCGGGGGTAGGAGAGAAAGCTTCTGGAATCGGTTACCATTCCCACAAATCTTCTTAGCAGACCAAGGGACGTAATATCTCTTAAATGCTTTTCCAAACCGTTTTTTTGATCAAGAAACCACCATGCAGCACCATACTGAACCTTTCCGGGCGATGACCCATCATTAAAGTTACCGGCCATCGTAATAAACATCTCGTTATCAGAGGGATTAAGGTTGTAAAGTATGCTCTTCGCAAGTTGATCTGTTTCATCCAGGCTGTTCAAAAACCCAGACATTTTAAAGGCATCCTGAGGAGCTCCGATTGAATCCCATCCGGTATCCGGACCCATTTGTCTGAACAAGCGGCTGTTGTTATTTCTTATTGCCCCAACATGAAATTGTTGTGCCCAGCCTCTCTTGTGATTCATGTGACATAATTCGGTCATTATCGCAGCCTTATATTTCTCTGACTCCTCGCATGATGCTGCTTTTCCTGTGAGCAGTTTTTTGAATATACTGTCAGCTTCCGCGGCAGTAAAAGGAGCAAAATAGAAACGATCAAGACCATGATCCGATAATCTTGCACCCATATCATGAAAAAACTGATGCCTGCTGTCAACCATTTCAATAAGGTCATCGAATGTTTGGATCTCCTTCCCGCAAGTTTCTCCCAGATTTTCAATATATGACCTGAATTTTACAGTATCATCTGTTTTCATCAGGTTATCAGGACGGAATGCAGGCAGTACTTTTACCTCAAATGAGTTTTTGAGTCTTTTGTGATGTTCAAGATTATCTGCCGGATCATCAGTGGTGCATACAACTTCGACATTCATCTTTCTCAACAGTGCCCTGATGCTGTATTCTTCAGACTGAAGGAGTGCACTTGATTTTTCGTAAATCCCTTTTGCCGTTGATGGAGACAGAAGTTCGAATATCCCAAAGTACCGTGCAAGTTCAAGATGTGTCCAGTGATATAACGGATTCCCGACAGCTGCCGGCACTGTTTCTGCCCATTTACCGAATTTGTCGGGATCGGAAGCATTCCCCGTACAGTATTTTTCGTTGATCCCGTTTGTCCTCATAGCACGCCACTTATAATGATCGCCTTCAAGCCATACCTGTGTTAGGTTTTCAAACCGGCGGTCGTCTGCTATCATTTCAGGAGAGAGATGACAATGGAAATCAATTACAGGCTGATTCTCAGAGTATTGATGATATAATCTTATTGCTGTTTCGTTGTCAAGGAGAAAATTTTCATGAATGTATGGTCTCATACCGGAAAAGTATTTAAGCTGACAAGTCAATTCTGCAATATAACAAATATATTTTCGTTAACGAACACGATGTTGAGAAAAAGATTGTATTTTTGTTTGTATTCTGTAATTAAAACCATGATCATGAATGTAGAACTCCGTTATGCATCACATCCCCTTGATTTCAAAGGTTATGATACTGAAAAAATCAGAAGGGAGTTTTTAATTGAAAAGGTTTTTTTGAAAGACGAGATATCACTTGTCTATTCCTTATACGACCGTTACATGGTAGGAGGAGCAATGCCTGTAAAGAAAGTTCTTGCTCTGGAAACTGCAGATGATCTTAAATCAACATATTTCCTTGAGAGGAGGGAGATGGGGATAATAAATGTAGGAGGACCGGCGGTGATTGAAACAACAGAAAAGGTATTTAAGATCGGACATAAAGAAGCCCTCTACCTGGGGAAAGAAACAAAAAATGTGGTTTTCAAATCAGCAAATCCCAAACAACCGGCTAAACTTTATATTAACTCTGCTACGGCGCATCATAAATATCCTTCAAGAAAGGTGACGCTTAAGGATGCGGAAGTTGTTACACTGGGAAGCCCGGAAGAATCAAACCATAGGACTATTAACAAGTTGCTGGTAAATAGTGTTCTGCCTACGTGCCAGCTTCAGATGGGTATGACTGAACTGAAATCCGGAAGTGTATGGAACACGATGCCTGTTCATACTCACAACAGGAGAATGGAGGCTTATTTTTACTTTGAAATACCAGAGAAACAAGCTGTTTGTCATTTCATGGGAGATCCTGATGAAACTCGTCATATCTGGATGAGAAATGAACAGGCCGTACTTTCTCCTTCATGGAGTATTCACAGTGCAGCCGGCACATCAAATTACACATTTATCTGGGGAATGGCAGGTGAGAACCTCGATTACAGCGATATGGATGTAAGGTATCCGGATACACTGAGATAAAAAAATAAATATGAAGGAACTATTTGATCTTACAGGAAAAGTTTCCCTTGTTACAGGCGGAACACATGGAATCGGACTTGCTATCGCCCTTGTTCTTGCAAAAGCAGGAGCAAAGGTTTGCATCAACGATATAATTGATGAAAAACTAAATAACTGCAAGGCAGAATTTACAAAGCAGGGTCTTGATGTTTATACTCTGAAATTCGATGTGACTGCTGAAGCAGATGTTGACAGGGGTATATCAGAGATAGAGAAAAATGTAGGTACTATTGATATCCTGGTCAATAATGCCGGGATCATAAAACGCATTCCGATTTTGGAAATGCCGCTCTCCGATTACAAACAGGTGATTGATGTGGACCTTGTTGCACCACTGATTGTATCAAAGCGTGTAGTACCAGGCATGATCGAAAAAAGAAGCGGCAAGATCATTAATATGTGTTCAATGATGAGTGTATATGGAAGGAATTCGGTATCTGCATATGCTTCAGCCAAGGGAGGACTTAAGCTTTTGACACAAAATATGACATGTGAATGGGCAAAATATAATATACAGATTAACGGCATTGGTCCCGGATATATTGAAACTGCCCAAACTGCTCCAATTCGGGAGGATGCTCATCCCTTTAATGACCTGGTCATGACCCGTACCCCGGCAGGCAGATGGGGTAAGCCTGAAGATGTTGCCTATGCAGCACTTTTTCTTGCCTCAAAAGCTTCCGACTTTGTTAACGGGCATATACTATATGTTGATGGCGGTATACTCGCCAATTTCGGTTATATAAAAGGTGAAAACGAAATCTAGGATTATCTCGTTACTTTTCTGTGTCGTCACTATCCGGAACATGTACAGTTCCTGTTCCTTCTTCCTCTTTTGCCCTGCCATTGAAATAAAGAATGGTTGCATAAATCGGAAGTAGAGGGAAAACGACCGCATTAGCCAGCGCACCAAGAATTATATAGAGAGGATTGGTCATAAAGTTAGTAACATCGGCTGCTTCCACCGGATTTGCAAACATTTTAAAGAAGCTGCCAGAGAATGGGATCATTATCAGCATTGAAAATATCAATGATATGACTATTAGGATAAGGATAAAAACTGCTGTCCATCCAATATTTGACCAGAAACCTTTATGCGTCAGTTTGAAAGAGCGGCTTATTGCGTGCCCTATATTAGTGCCCTCCACCATAAGCACTGGTAAAAAGAAAAGATATAAAGTAACCATGTAAAGAGCAACAAAAAAGATTCCGATGATCAGTGCAAAGAGTCCCAGCATCAGCGCAATAGATCCGAAAAAGGCAAATAGTATTATTATTATCAGGTAGGGTATGAAATATTTCAATGCCTTATAGGATGAAACGAAAATAGTCTCTTCACTGTCAATCGGATTATAAATGATATAATAATTCAGGATTGTAGTAAAAAGAAGGTTTAAAAGTGAGACGATAATTATCGGCCGGATAAAATCCCTCATCTTATTAAGCATCTCCTCCGGATCAGTAATATAGGTTAACTCACTGAAATCAATTGATGAGGAGATAAACTGCATGATTAAAGAAATGACGATTGAGAAAATGAAGAGAATAACGAATCTTGTCCTGTAAAATTCCCATAATGAACTCATTGCACTGTCGAGATTGTGCCTGCGGTATAATGGGTGACTGCTAATATTATCCATAATATTATTTTTATAATATTTCAAATCTAAAAAATAATCTTTACAACGACCTTCTTTAACTTATCTTTTATTAATTATTCTTTCCAAATAACAAATAACAGATAACAAATTACAGTAATGACCTTCATTTACCTTTTCTCCAACGTCTTGACACATTTCCTAATTGTATTCCAGGCCCGGTTTTCTTCGATGGGAAAATACCCTCATTCACCGTCCTGATATCTTCAATGGTATAAAATGCTTTTGGATTGAATTTATCAATTATATTAATAACCTCTACCAACTCATGACGTTGAATAATGGTATAAATAATGTGTATTTTTTCCTTTGCTCCATGTGCCTCAATGCTTGTGGCACCAAAACCATTGATGTTAAGGTTGTGTACCAGGTCAGGTCCTTTAAGATGAGCAAAAATCCTTATCATCTGGAAACCCATTGCCAGCTTCTCTTCTATTATCATGCCGATAAAATTGCCGGAGGCAAATCCGGCCGCATAGGCAAAATAATTAATATAATTATCAAGGTTCTGCATTATTTTACTTACAGCTACGATCCAGATAAACACTTCAAAAAAACCCAGGAAAGGTGCAATATTCTTCTTCCCCTTTGAGACAAATATGATTCTCAATGTACCTAATGACACATCACATATACGGGCCAGAAAGATTAAAAATGGCAAAATGCCATAGCTGAAAAGGTTTGAGTCAAAGAATGAGGTTTCCATGATGATCAGAGTTTAATTTTATGTGAAGCAAATATA
>CAZKWD010000068.1:0-3337 GCA_964556175.1 uncultured Rikenellaceae bacterium | reverse complement strand
TACAACGGCGTTATGGTGTTATGAGGTCAGTGGGTTAGGATGTTAAAGTTTTTATTATATAATGTAAACCACTGGCTCAGGAAATATTATTGTTACCATCTTTGATAAAACCCTGAAGCTTTCTCGACCAGGCAGTCCCGACCAGCTTTTGTTTTACAAAAAAGAGATTCTCCTCATCAGGGTTATTGCTATCGATGTACCATGGTAAATGACGTGCCTCGTAAGGATAAGCAGTACGATACATCTCAATATTATAATTTGCATGCCTCCGCTTTGCCCTTGGCCGGTAAAGGGCGAAAGTAGTGTCAATAGGAGCGAAGTACAGGAGGTCACTCACCTTATGTTTATAGAAGAATTGTTCATATGAGATTACCTCCTCCTTCATGGAATAGCAGTCGGGCAGATCATCAATTTTTAATGAAAATCCAACCTTCTGAGCCAATCTGTTACTCTTTAAGACCTTCAAGAAAAACAGCAGGAAATCATCAGGACATTCATCGATGGGAACAATATCTGAATCGGAATAGACAAAAAAATCATCCTTGAACCTGTTGTAAATACCTGACAACCAAAGGGCATTCTTCCCCAGATTCTTTTCAAGCCTGAAAATCGGATATTTACAGTTATCATAGTACTGGAGCAATGGAGGATAAGTGGAAAGGTTATCTATTATATATATGTTTTTATATCCTCTTTTTTCGAGGCTGGCAATCAGTTTTTTAACTGATTCGAGTCTGTTAAAATTATTTATGATAATAGGAATTTCCTTATAATCAGTGATCGTTGAAGGTTTCACAAGTTCATAGAGAAAATTGAAGAAACCCAATAAACGATAGTAGGCATATTTAAAGCAATTCTTAGCAATAATTCTGTTTTTCATGGAGCTCATCTGGTATATTTTAATCTCAGGTCAACCTTCCTGTCATAAACATAGTAACAGGGTTCATCACAGGAGGCCTCATCGTATAAAACCCTTGGTGTAACAGAATTGATGACAATATATTTTGCTTCTCTGGAATATGTTGCAGTTATAGTATATAATTTATTTACCGGAACATCGAGGTTAGTAGTAGTGGACGACAGTGTGGAAAATGATTCCAATAATACAGAGTCTTCAAGATAGCCTTCGTAAATGTTTACGGATGTAAATGTAGGCAGTTTGTCAAGTTTGATATTAAGTTTGGCAGTAACAGGTTCATCAGAGGAACATTCAGAACAGTTAATGATTCCTGTTACCGGCTTTTCGCAGGAGAAAAATACCACCAGTATTATAAATACAAGAGTATTTCTGAGTTTTCCTATATTGCCTCCTAATACCATTTGATTGTTTTTACCGGTGCTCTTTCATTATCAAAAAAGAAGTTATAGGAGACTCCAAATCTGCCCCATACTGGTCCTATCCTGTAATAATCAGTATTCATGAATTCAACACCCGATATCAGAGTAATGTTGTTCTTTATCAATTTGAGGCTGATCCCCGGGATCACTTTGAAGCAGTTATCTGGTCTGATTAAGGTACCTTTAAACTTACTTCCGAATGAGTAAGCTACTGATAATGAGGGGCAAAGGAGAATGTTGCTTCTGAACATATTGTCGGTGAGGGGAAAATCTTTAAACACTCCTGCATATACTAATGAACTCTTGTCGAGGTACTGGTAGTAAAGATAATCACTTTCCTTTACCAGCACCCGTGTATACCATAATTTGGTATCAAGGCCTGTAATAATTCCAAGGTTCAGCAGAGGCTCCTTGAATGCAAAACTGATTCCGGTAAAAATATCCCTGAAATCCGACTTGAGGGATAATGTTAATGCAAGCTGATCTACCTCAAGCTTCTTGTTTGAAGGAAATTCATTACTTTCCAGGAGTTTAATAATATCCTTACGGCCGTATCTTACTGCTATATTATAAGGATTTATAGCTTTTCTTTCGGGGTCGGTCCACTTGTTCCCGTATTTAATAAGTATCTCTGCTGTATTTTCCTGGTCGGCCCTTATAGCTAGATCCAATGCATCCCACCGGTACTTGTTTAGTGTATATATATCGACTCCTTTTTTCCTGAGAAGATTCATTATGAGTGTGTCGCCGTTTTGTGCGGCTATCAGAAACGGCGTAAATCCCTCATTATCCCTTGCTTCCATATTTGCTCCATTTTGGATAAGAAGATCGGCAATATTAGCATGTCCGGCCCATATTGCAGCCATCAGGGGAGTGGTGCCATCAAATGCCTTTTGATCAATTTCAGCCCCATAGTATAGAAGAAGATCGGTAATATATAAGTATCCGTATATAGATGCATAGTGGAGTGATGCCGCCCCGTAATTATCCAGGTAATTTACTTCGGCCCCATATCTTATCAGGGTTTCTGCTATTTCAAAGCTTTGATTCCTGACAGCTATTATCAGCGGTGTTTCGTACCTGTTTGTTATCCTGTTTACATTGGCACCATATTTAAGAAGGATAAATACACTTTTCGGTTTGTCGTTTTGAACAGCGAGAATAAGTGGAGTGGCTCCCTCATCTGTCTCAGTATCAATATCAGCTCCCATCAGGGCCATTCTTTCTATCTCTGTGTAGTATCCCTTTGACGCTGCAATCATCAGGTTGTATTCGAGAGCACCGAATGAGGAAAGAGGAAGATATTCTGTAGTATCAATATAGACTATTTCAACCTGAGGGAATACCGTTAAAGATATAACCATAAAGGCTATAAGCAGAAAAATGTGCTTTAATGACATTTTTTTTGACATCGCAGCTACAAAGTTAGTTCTTTGAACTTAATCCGGTATATCTGCAAGTTGCGTTTTTTATGCTGTCAGTCGAATAGTGAATTTCTTTTTATAAAATTTAATATATTCTATTAGTCCGGAAAAGAATACTTTTTATTTTTGTTCCGGAAAAAATACTTCTTTTTTGTCAGGGACAAAAAAAATATTACTGGTAATACTACTGGCGTCCGTTGTAAGTTATAATCCGGGAGCAATTGAGAAAAACAATAAAACTGCCGATATACTTGTTCCGGGTAATGTCAGGCTATCTAACAGTAAATCATCAGGAAGAGAATTTGCTGCAGCTGAAAAGACTATCCGTGCATTCATGCGTAAGTGGTCTATAGCAGGTGCTTCGGTTGCTGTCTCAAAGGACGGCAAATTGATATATGCCAGAGGATTTGGTTATTCAGATACCACATCATGGGAAGAGATACAGCCATATCATAAATTCCGTATAGCCAGTATCTCCAAGCTGGTTACCGCCGTTGCAGTAATGAAACTTGCTGAAGATGGTAAATTAAATTTGAATGACAGGGTTTTCGGGCCGGATGCAATCCTCAATGATC
>CAZKWD010000067.1:2594-9156 GCA_964556175.1 uncultured Rikenellaceae bacterium | reverse complement strand
TCTTGCAGCACTTGTGGTCGGGGGCATGAATGAGATGGCTGAAACAAAAATACCATGGGGCAAAAGCCCTGAGACAATAATATCAGATATTGTTGAAGATTATGATTTTCCGGTTCTGTTCAACTTCCCTGCCGGACATATCAGCGATAACAGGGCTTTCTATATTGGCCGAAAAGCCAGGATAGATATCAGCGGCGATGCGGCGACGCTAATCTATATCTGATTATCAGAAAGCGGAAAGAAGCAGATCAAGGTCTTTTGATAGTATCCCGTATTTCTGTCCGAGTGTTTCATTAGTCAGTATGCCGTTATAAAGGTAGACACCGTCACGGAGGCCCGTATCATTTTTAAGAAGCCGGGTTATCCCTCCGGTATCTGCCATTTTCTGCAGCAGCGGTGCAAAAATATTACTGAAAGCAATTGTAGCTGTCCTGGCGACACGTGAAGGGAGGTTCCAGGCAGAAAAATGGATCACGCCATGTTTTTCATAAACAGGATCATGGAGTGCGCGGCATTCGCTCGTTTCGATACATCCCCCCCTGTCAATGCTAAGGTCAATGATGACTGCGCCCTTTTTCATACTTTTCACCATATCTTCTGTTACATAATACCATGGACGCAGATCCTCCAGCTCAATGGCACCAATCATGACATCGGCCGACTTCAATGCTTTTTTCAGTACCTGGGGATGGAAAACAGATGTTTGTAGCCTGTATCCCATAATTGATTCAAATTTTCTGAGTCTCTCAAGTGAACTGTCAAATATTTTTACCTGGGATCCCAGTCCCAGTGCTGCTTTGGCAGCATATTCGCCCGCCCTGTTTGCTCCCAGGATGATCACCTCTGTCGGCGTTACTCCTGTTATACCTCCAAGCATAACACCTTTCCCTCCATGGTGGTTGCTGAGATAGTCGGAAGCCAGAAGGATGGAAGTCACACCGGAAATCTCGCTCATGGATTCCACAACAGGCATAACACCGGTTTCATCCCGGATCTTTTCAAAGGCAATAGCGGTAACCTTTTTACCAATAAGCCGCGCAAGCGTCTCTTCATTCAGTTTCAGCACATTAAGGTATGACATAATTACCTGGTTCCCCTTCAGGTATTCAGTTTCTTTACTGGAAAAGGGTGCTACCTTAATAACAACATCACTGCTATATACTCTTGCCGGAGAATCGGTAATGATTGCTCCGTTTTCACTGTAATCCTTATCAGAATAATTGGCTCCGGCACCTGCACCTTTTTGTATAATTACCTCATTATCTGATTCTACTAGCAGGTTAACCGCTTCCGGTGTAAGAGCTGCTCTTTTTTCATCATCCTTAGGATCGCTTGGGATACCGATGGATAATCTTCTGAACCTCACAGCAGTTTCAAGATGCTCTTCTTTTGGCATAAAAGCACTGTCACCATAACTCACTTTTCCACTCTTGCCTTTCATGTTCATTTCAGAAATAGTGTTATTTCTCCAAAGTTAAAATAAATTGGGATACAGCAGTAAAATGTGATCGGGTTAAGTTACCCCCAGAATACGTTCCTCATTTTTCCCGACATTGATACGGATTTTTACCGTACCTGCAGGCAATAAATCCTCTATCAGCTCCGGCCATTCCATGAAGCAGTACGATCCTCCATAGAGATATTCTTCAAGTCCGAAATCAAATACCTCCTCAGTATTTTTTATTCTGTAGAAATCAATATGATATAAAGATTCGCCTTCAGGCGTCCTGTATTCATTTACCAGTGTGAAAGATGGACTGCTGGTCATATCAGAAGCTCCAAGCAGGTTGCATATTGCTTTTATAATTGTTGTCTTTCCCGCACCCAGCGATCCGTAAAATGCAAAGATCCTGCTGCCGGCTGAGAGTTCAAGCAACCTCCTGCCGGCAAAAGGAAGATCTTTCTTATGTTTAACTATAATTTCCATTTATTATACGGGTTCCAGAAAAGCAACAGGCAGCATCATTTCCTGCATTGAGATTCCTCCATGCTGAAAGCTGTTCCTGTAATACGCGGCATAGTAATTAAAGTTATTCTGGTAGACAAGATAATCCTTGTTCATGGCAAAAATATACCTCGAGCTTATATTTGTCTTTGGCAGGAATGCTTTCTCAGGATCCCTTATCTCGAATACTTCAGAAGGATTATAATTAAGATTTCTTCCTAACTTATAACGCAGATTGGAAGATGTCTTTTTGTCACCAATTATCTTTATCGGATTTTGAACCCTGATCGTTCCGTGATCAGTTGTGATAATGACTTTTACCCGATGCCTGGTCAGTGTTTTCAGCAGATCAAACAGAGAAGAATGGATAAACCATGATCTTACAAGACTCCTGTAGGCTGTCTCATCATCTGTAAGATCTCTTATCACGCCTATATCCGTGCGGGCATGAGAGAGAATATCAACGAAATTATAAATAAGAATGTTGATCTCATTCTCGAGCATTGGTTTGATCCTTTCATTTACCTTTTTTGCTTCAATGTTACTGCTGATCTTATTATATGACCATTTGTATTTCAATCCTTTCCTTGAAAGCTGATTCCTGAACATCTCCTCTTCAAATTTGTTTTTTCCGGCTTCATCATCATCATCGACCCAGAGACGTGGCATAAGTTCGGCAATCTGTGAAGGCATGAGCCCGGCAAAGATGGCATTACGGCTGTACTGGGTTGCAGTAGGCAGGATGCTGAAATAGACATCTTCTTCAACCATCCTGTAATGCCCGGTAAGTTCAGCCGAAATTGTTTTCCAATGATCAAATCTCAAATTGTCAATGAGAATGAAAAATAAAGGTCTGGAGTTACTTATATGCGGAAAGATCTTTTTTGTGAAAAGTGAGTGTGACAGAACAGGAAGATCAGCAGTCCCGGGATCAAACCATGAAAGGTAGTTTTTTGTAACAAATTTAGAGAAGAGGTTGTTGGCCTCATTTTCCTGCATTTTCAATATTTCTGTCATTCCCGGGTCAGTTGATTTTTCAAGCTCCGATTCCCAGTGGGTGATCTTACGATAAACCTCCGTCCACTTTTCCCAGCTTCCTGCAGATGATATCATGTCGCCGATACGGCTGAATTCCTGCCTGTAATCGGTTGTTGTTTTTTCTGTGACAAGCCTTTTCTGATCAAGTATCTTCTTAATTGCAAGCAGTACCTGTTTGGGTTTAACCGGCTTAATAAGATAATAGGCTATTTCGGAACCGATTGCTTCTTCCATTATATCCTCTTCCTCACTTTTCGTTATCATTACCACGGGAATATCGTTCCTCACCTCCCTGATAAGCCTGAGAGTCTCAATACCGCTTAACCCCGGCATATGTTCATCGAGAAATATGAGATCATAGGAGTTTTGCCGTACAAGATCAATAGTATCATTGCCGTTTGAACAAGTATCTATCTCATACCCTTTATCCTGCAGAAAGAAGATATGCGGTTTAAGAACCTCAATCTCATCATCTGTCCATAGTATTCTTATCCTTCTCATTTTAAATAGTTTTCCCTGAAGAAAAGAAGATACCGCTCCGGATTCTTATCTTCATTCAGAACCCTTAGATTATTTTCATTGATAATAAAGGAATACATTTTGGATGCTGAGGGATTCCTTACCATCTTTTCAATCAAAAATGACTTGTAATAACCCATTACATCAGAGTATTTCTCAAATCCCGACACCTTGATCATTATATATTTATTGTCTACCAGCGTTCCTTCAGTCCTGTAGTTAAGGTTAGTAAAATTATCAATGTTATAGCTTATCACATCGAATGCAGCCTGGTTAATATTGAATTCAGGATTCTCAATTATAAGCATAAAAGAATGATTTGCTGCGGTATCAGCTATAAATAACTCCCTGGCAATCTCTTTTTCTTCCTCAACTTTCAGTTCGGGGACTTTTTTGTTAATGAAAGCGGTGATCTCTGCTGCTTTTTTACTTTCCTCGCTTTCGGGCCACAATTCAATGATTTTATTAAGCTCCTTCTTGAGAGTTCTTTCATCGCTGATCCGAGCTATGGAATATGCGCGAAGCAGAAGAAACTTTGGAGCCAGCTTGTCATGCCCGTATTTTTTCAGAGCATCATCGCATAGGGAAATTGCATAGGTAAAATCCTCATTATTATATGTATTGTATGCTTCCCGGTAAAGCTGTTCAGCCATCTTCAGATCAGCAAGCTTTTTCTCATAATAGCCGGGATCTGATATCATTTTTGCAAATTCGGTTTCAGGATATCCTTCTATCAGGTGCTGCTTGTAAGTTTCGGATACGGGATTATTTATTTCCTGATTTACCTTATAAAGGTTATATAAAGCTTCGGGCACAAGTTCATTTTCAGGATATCTGGTAATAAGATTTTCAAAAGATTCAACAGCTCCTCCGAAATCCCGGATCTTTTCAGCATAGGCTTTACCGGCGTTGAGATATGCATATGCTATTCGGTTGTCAGAGGCAGTCAGCAGGGAATCGGTCAGCGGAAGATCTTTTAAGTAGAATTCAGGATTTTTATAATCAAGTGTTCCTGCATTTAGTGAATCGGAGCCATTTTGTGCTGTCTCATTACCTTCAGCAGATGCCATGGATGAAGTAGCCCTGGTTTTATTTTGCCTGCGCCAGTTATCCTCGAGTCTTCTGTTACCCCACCTGCGCCTGAATTCAGTACGGCCAAATGTAAGTGCAGCCTGGTTATAAAAGTACCACTTACCCTCCTGTTCGATATTATCCTGGAAGCGTCTCTCATTTTCATAGAATTGTCCCATGTTATACCTGTCGGAATATTGAGAGGTTCTGCCTTCATTTTCTGCTTTGGTAATTTCGCTGATGATTGATGAAATAAAAGCATCCCTTTCGGATTCTGACATTGAAACAATTCTCTGAAGAGAATCTTCAGTTTGGATGATACTCAATTGTGATACGACAGTATTTAAGTTTTCCGATTTTAATTTCAGCGCCTGAAATTCGGAATGCCCGGGGTCGAGAAAAATGACAGTGCTGTCATAGTACCTGCCTGCCTTTAAAAGGTCATGCTTATTGTAATAATAATCAGCAAGAGCAAGATAAGACCTTCCTCTCTGGTTCTGGTTAAGGGAGGAAGATGATACTGATTTCCTGTAAAATTCCAATGCCTCTTTTTCATTTCCCTCATTCATTGATAAATTACCAAGTGCAAAATAGATCTGGTCAAGGAAATCCTTATTCTTCGAGTCTTTCAGCATCTTCTCCATCTCTTTCCTCATTTCTCCGGGGTCCCCCGTGCTAACATCAAAAACACCTGCAATATTTATCCTGGCATTGAATTCAACATCATAGGGAGGATTCATTTTAACAACTTTCCGGTAGAGAGATATTGCCCTGTGAGCATTTCCTGCCTGTTCATTAAGCTGAGCCAGCAAATATGTAAGCCTGTATTTTGTTTGTTTCCCTGACACATTATCAATGGCCTTATCCAGAGGTTCTATAGCTTCAGAATATTTATGCTGTTTGACAAAGAGATCTGCCATGGTTGTATAATACATGGCTCTCAATGCCTTCGGGAAATCAGCGAATGTTTCAAGTTCGTTCAGGATACGGTACGAATCACTGTACCTGCCTTTTTCATTATGGGTCCTGGCCAGCCAGATGGATGCCTCTTTTCTTATCAAAGGATCATTGGCCTGGGTAATACAATACTCGAAAACTGCAGAAGCCTCATTATACTCATGCTTGTAAAACCTTGTCATTCCGATGAGAAGATAACTGTCATCAACCCACTGATTGTATTCTTTCCGGGTGAACAGATCCTCCTCTCGTGGAGTAATATTGTTTTTATCCTTTACTTCAGGTTTTGAAGTAATTGATTTTAAGGAGATAAGTTTTGAGGCTTTCTGGATTGCCTTTTCCATATCTGAACTGCAGAGAGAGACAGAGGTGGGATCACTGTATTCGAATACATCCAGCAATTCGGCATAGTCGTCCTCATGACCATTTGCAACCTTAAGAAGTCCCTCCTTAAAGCTTTCATAACCATTAAAATAAATATTATACCTGGCCGTCATTCCATGATAAAACCTTGTTGCCCTTGTGTTTTTTTCCACAGAACAATTTGCTGCGATGATTAACAATCCCAGCAACACCAGGTACTTATATGATGCTTTTACTGAAGGCAATAAAAAGGGTTTAATACTATTAACTTATCAGACCCCGGTATAGTATTTCAAAGGTAGATAAAATTAGGGAGTTGTCTTTTATCAGGCAGAAATGACACCCTTTATTTCGGGTACCTCCTTCATCAGCGCCTGCTCTACCCCGGCTTTTAAAGTCATCATACTATACGGACAGCCATAGCATGCACCGGTGAGTTTTACCTTAACAGTAAGATCTTCTGATATTTCGACAAGTTCAATATCTCCTCCATCTGACTGGAGATATGGTCTGACTTTTTCCAGGGCCTTTAACACACGTTCTTGAATAGTCTCGTTTTCTGACATATTAATTATTATTTAATTAAGCGGGCACCTTATTTTTATTTAATTTAAAAAAATAGCCGGCAATTTTACCAATTTTTTCTGTTATCGCAAAATATTCATTTCA
>CAZKWD010000067.1:0-2494 GCA_964556175.1 uncultured Rikenellaceae bacterium | reverse complement strand
GTATCTTCCTGGTTACAAAGTAAACCCTGCTGAAAAAATCATCATTATTCTTTTGTCTCTGCCCGGGCATCTTTAATAATTCTGTTCTTTAAAAGTCTGAAGGAGAGATAATTAATTTTCAATCCCTCTTCAAGAAAGAGATTTTCGTAATGTGTTTTGATGGATAAAATTTCATCATCGGCTTTATCAGAGTGAAGGTCATTGCTGGCAAAAATTACAGGAAGGTTATTCAGTTCCACCAGTCTCTTTGTATAGTTGAAGAGATCGGTGTTATCCGTTTTCAAATGAATAACCCCTTTGTCCTTCAGAAAATTACGAAATGTATTAAGAAACCATGGACAGGTAAGCCTCTTGTTGGAGTTCCGTTTTCCGGGATGGGGATCAGGGAAGGTAAGCCATATCTCTTCAACCTCATCTTCAGCAAAATAAGAGTTAATAAACTCTATACGTGTACGGAGAAAAGCCACGTTGGACATTTTGTTTTCGTCGGCTGTCTTTGCTCCCTTCCACATCCTTGCTCCTTTTATGTCGACACCTATATAATTATTATTAGGAAATCTGGCTGCAAGGCCTACTGTATATTCACCCTTTCCGCATCCCAGCTCCAGGATGACCTGATTTGAGTTCCGGAAAATTTCAGTGTGCCATTTTCCTTTGAGCGGATGATCTTTCCATGACAGGTCTCCTGTTGCAGGCTCTATTACGTTGCTGAATGTAGCCATCTCTGCCCATTTGGCCAGTTTGTTCTTTCCCACAGCTTAAGATTTACCTTTTGCTTCTTTCAATTCTTAATCCGAAATCATAGATGCCCGGAAGATCGCCGATACGCATACCATGCTGTATTTTGAAAAGGTATGTGCCCCTGTCCGGGAAAAAGACATTTGTCCTGTAGGGAAGGTTAAGCTCATGAATATCACCGAATCCTTTGCCGTACCAGCTGCCTTTTTCATCGGCAAGATAATATTCAAGAGTATCTGTCATTCTATTACCATCAGGCGAAGAGACAGTTACAAACAGGAATAAGTTTCGGAACGGATAGTCTGACCCTGTTCTTATGGTGAAAAGAACATCGGTAAGCTGAGTTGTATCATCTATCTGTATGCTGAAATCCGGCACATTGGAAAGCTCCCATATATTGTATTGCATGACTACACTGTCAGTGAATATAACATTACTGTTACACGATGAGAGAAGAAGCAGCAATAACAGGATTGAGGCTTTATTTGTTTCTCTTATCATTAAATTTCCTGTTCTTTCTTTTATGAGAGAATTTACGCTGATTGTTTTTGGGTTTACCGGTATCAAACCTTGTGAGGCTGTTGTCTTTAAGAAGATCTTCCGAAACAGGAGTTGTATCCCATGATGACGCGTCGGGAAGCAATCTTTCGGGTTTAATGCCGTTTTTGTTCATAGTAAGTATTTCCATAACCCTCTGTACCGGCACCGGTATAAGGTTAGCAGTTGAATGCTGGTCTGTTGAATACCAGTAAATACCTTTATGAACTTCTATTTTCTGAAAATATGCTGTGTTGTTGGTTGTTTCCAGGGGAATATCTTTCGACGGAAAGGTTTTCTGTGCATCAACATAGCAGTCGACCTCAAAGTTAAGGCAGCACTTTAATTTACCGCATTGCCCGGCAAGTTTTTGCGGATTCAGCGACAATTCCTGGTATTTTGCGTGGGTAGTTGTTACTGAGGTAAAGTTCGTGATATATGTTGCACAGCAGAGTTCTCTTCCACATGATCCTATTCCTCCTATTCTGCCAGCTTCCTGGCGGGCACCGATCTGACGCATTTCTATCCTCACCTTAAATTCTTCGGCCAGCTCCTTTATCAATTGCCTGAAATCGACGCGTTCATCAGCTATATAATAGAATATGGCTTTGGTTTTATCTCCCTGGTATTCAACATCCCCGATCTTCATGTTAAGTTTCAGTTCTTCGGCAATCTGCCTGGAGCGAAGCATTGTCGGTATCTCAAGCAATTTTGCTTCTTCCCATTTTTGTATATCGACATCTTTTGCCTTCCGATATACTTTTTTCATATCTTCAAGCGAAGGAATGGTTTTAAGCTCCTTAAGTTGTTCGTGAACAAGTCTGCCGATCATGGATATTCTTCCTATATCATGGCCGGGGGAGGCTTCAACAGCAACCAGGTCTCCGATCTCGAACCTGAGATTGTTGATATTCCTGTAGAATCCTTTACGGGTGTTTTTGAACCTGATTTCAACAATATCATTTTCACCTGGGCTTTCAGGAATGTCTTTCAGCCAGTTGAAGGAATCAAGTTTATTACAACCGGGTTTATATTTTGTATCAGGCATCTGGATCTCTTCATCCTGCTGCCCTTGTAGTTCTTCATTTTCTGTCATAAAGATTCAGCACTTCAAAATTAACCGCAAAAGTAATGAATAATTGCCACAATGTCAATTTCCGGCCCTTGATTAACGGATCAGCCTGGTGACCTTAAGTGCCAGGTCAAGGAAGATGATCTT
>CAZKWD010000066.1:0-9229 GCA_964556175.1 uncultured Rikenellaceae bacterium | reverse complement strand
TTTTTACCTATAAGATCGCTGCGGTCATGCTGGTAAGTATCTATTGCCCTGTCATTTGCAGAAACAATACGGTAATCCTTATCAAAAAGCAGGATAATATCGTTTGCATATTTCAGGATATAGTCAAAATGCTTTACAAGAGCAAGCTGCTCAAGTTCAGCTTCATATTTTCCCTTATAAAACCTAACTCTCTGGTTCCACCAAAGGAAAGCCAGGAACAAACCTATGGTAAGAATTGTCAGGATGATTATTATTGCAATTTGCCCAATCTTGTCAATGAGTGATGTGTATATTTCTTCACGATCAATCTTGACAATAAGGTACCATGGTGTCCCCGGTACTTTTTTCATAGCTGCCACCACTGGAATACCCCTGTAATCAACACCATTGGTAGTCTTATTTATCCCCTGGACAGCCATCGATGAGGGCAGCTTGTTGTCAGTTACAGGCATTCTCATACCTATTCCCCCACCCTCAAGATGCCGTTGTCGGTTAAGATATACAATTTCATTACCCTCCACATGAAAAAGAAGTGTTTCGGCGGTTTTGCTGCTAACAGGCCACGATTCAATAAGAGGGAAAAGCAATCTATCAGGGTCAATTCTCATGATTACCACACCAAAGACGTTAGTATCAGTCTCTTCCGGTTCTTTTAAAGGTATGAGAAGATCCACATGATAAAAATCCACTTCCCCTGACACATGGAGGTCTGTAACAATTACATCACCTTTTTTGATCACATCCGAAAGCAGTACCTGGATATGATCTCCGATAATTGTATCCTGATCGGGATAAAATAGCTTTACATTTAAATATCTGTCAATAAAAAAGGTGCTTCGGTAATCATAGTTCTCTGTATATGACTTAAGACTACTGATAAGATCATTTTTCAGCTGCCTGTTTTGTCCCTCAGCCAAGAACCTTGAGAATTGCCTTATTTGCGGTATGTTACCCTTTAAATAATTACCATCTGATATACGTTCCCGCCTCCATTGGATTACCTGCCTCACCTTAAGATCAGCAATGGCAGAAAGTTGTTCCATGGTTTCATTCAATGAATTTTTTTCAAGGCTTCTGTAATAAAAGAACCCTGCTACGATAGCACTCGTGGAAAAGATAAAAAAGAGGACAATCAGTGGCCATGGAGTTGCAGGTTTTTTTATAGAGGAGCTCATTATTGTACCCTTTTTGACTTACATTTTATTTATCCTGTATATTTCAGGACATGGGGTAAATTTAATACTTTCCGGCTAATTTTTTATACCTGTGCCCGTCATGGAGATAAATGGAGTTATTTATTCCTGATAAGAACTGATGTAATAACTGATATAAACAGAATAGAGATTATGATTGCAAAGGATAGCAGTAACGGGATTTCGATATGTAAGAATGAAGCAAGCATTTTCATTCCAACAAATGTAAGTACAAATGCCAGGCCTACTTTCAGGTACCGGAAATAACCCATTACACCGGCAACTGCAAAATAAAGAGATCTCAAACCAAGTATGGCAAAAATGTTTGAAGTATAAACAATGAAAGTATCATGACTTATTGCAAGAATAGCAGGTATGGAATCAACGGCAAAAATCAGGTCGGATGACTCAATTACCAGTAAAACAAGGAATAATGGTGTTGCATAAGTCCGACGGTTCTGTATAATAAAAAACTTGCTTCCATGTAATTTATCAGATACAGGCAGGAACTTTCTGAAGAATTTAACTACGGGATTTTTTTCAGGATCTAACTGTACCTCTTTCCGGAAAAGCATTTTTATACCGGTGAAAACAAGGAATCCTCCAAATATTATTACGATCCAGTGAAACATGTTTATGAGAGCCACTCCGGTGAGAATGAATATTCCCCTCATAATCAGGGCCCCTAAGATACCCCAGAAGAGGATCTTATGCTGATATTCGTCCTTAACCGCAAAATAGCTGAAGATCAGGATAAATACAAAAATATTGTCAACGCTCAGCGAATATTCAATTACATAACCAGTAAGATATTCAAGCGCTCTTGTTCTCCCGAATTCAAAAAAAACAAACAGGCCAAATAACATAGCCAGTGATATCCATGTCAGACTCCAGTAAAGTGCCTCTTTTAAAGGGATCTTATGTTCTTTTCTGTTAATAACACCAAGATCAAGAGCAAGTATCAGGAAAATGAAAACATGAAACCCGATCCAGAAGAATATACTGACCTCCATTTGTTTTGGCAAATTAGGCAGTAAACTTAAGAAAACTTTTCTACCTTTAGAATCCGTTTTCGTTAACAAATAAAGTTGTAAATGAAAATCAATATTTACCGCCTGATCATTATTGCCCTGCTTTCAGCAATAATTAATTCTCTTTCAGCTCAGAAGAATATATCATACGCTGATGTCATCACTTCAGATGATCTCGAAAGTCATATTTCATTCCTCGCCTCACCGCTTCTTAAGGGCAGAATGAATGGAGAACCCGAACTTGAGGTAGCACAACAATATATTGTATCACAGGCAAAATTAATGAGGTTGAAACCTGTTAACGGAAACAGTTATTATCAATCCTACTCAATTACAAAGAGTTCCATTGATCCTGATAGAACATCCGTGCAGGTGATATCAAATGAAAATGATACTGTTACAATCAAGAAACCTGTTTATCAGCTGGTCCCGTCCGGGCCTTCTGATTTTACGTTTGATGGGGAGGTAGTTTTTGCAGGTTATGGCCTTAAATTGGATAAACACGGATATAATGATTTTGAGGATATTAAAACAGAAGGTAAGATCCTGCTTGTCATGAACAGAGCTCCCTCAACAGAGGATGGGGAGAAATTCCTGTTCGAAGAAACGCAATGGTCATCATTCATGAGCATACAGGTTAAACTCCCATTTCTGATCTTTTCCAGGGCAAAAGCTGTTATCTTCGTAATGGATCCGAAATCCGGATTTTCATCCCTGGAAGAACCTAATCCCGGGTATGCCAGCGTACTTAATTCAACACAAACCCTTAAAGGGGAGGAACCCAGGATCTTTGAATTGCCAGGGATGCCTAAAGTTATTTTTGTCCACAGGTCAGTGGCCGATGAATTGCTAAAAGGATCAGGATATACTCTTGAAGAGTTGCAGAATAAAATTGACACCGGCCTTAAACCTCAATCCTTCGAATTGAAGGACAAAAAGATAATGTTTACCGAGAAAGTTAAAAATGAGGATATTAAACTTAATAATATTGCCGCATGCGTTGAGGGAAGCGATCCGGAACTCAAAAAAGAATATGTTATCTTTTCCTGCCATGTCGATCATATCGGTGAGTCAGCCAGAGGCATAAACGCCGGTGCTGATGATAATGCTTCAGGTTGTGCAGCAGTTCTCTCACTGGCCAAAGCATTCCAGAGCCTTAATAAGAAGCCGTTAAGGTCTGCTATTTTTCTTTGGGTTTCAGGAGAAGAGATAGGTCTTTTCGGTTCAAAATCCTATGTCGATAATCCGCTGGTACCCCTCGAGAATACGCTTATTGATCTTAATATGGATATGATAGGACGGGTAAAGGGAGTGGCTGACACATCTGCCGATAATCCGATGACCGGACCTACCGAGGTATTTGTCATTACCGGTAATCAAAGCTCAGAACTTATGGCTATTGCCGATGAAATTGATAAAGGCACTATTCTCGATTTCGATTACAGCCTTAGCGGGAGGAAACATCCTCTGCAGCTTTTTGCCCGAAGCGATCATTATAACTTTGTGAGGCATGATATCCCTGTACTCTTCTTTACAACAGGATTACACACCGATTATCACACCCCGGGAGATGTGATTGAAAAAATCGATTTTAAAAAGCTGGAACTTATTACGGAAACAGTTTTTCAGTTAGGTTATGCTGTAGCTAATAGAAAAACAAGACCGGAAGTTGATAATCCTTTTAGTTCATGGTGATATTATTTGCCACATAACTAAGATTTATCTGGTATTTACATCGAAGAAGGTCTGAATTGCACTTTCATATTTCCTGTCAATATCAGGTATTCCGTTTCCATTGGTATCATTCATAGATGTAAGGTATTCCACCAGGGCCAGCCATTCCTTGCCTTCCTGAATTCCCTCGAGGCTCCCGTCAATATCGATAACAGTTGTTTTCATGTCTGTTATAGGATTTCCAAAGGCATCTTTCGGTACTACATTTATAAGCCCGAAACTCATTTTCTTTATAATGCCCACAAATTCAAGCATATATGAGTTTGCAGTTATTGAGTACAATTCTTTTTCCTTCTTTGAGAAATTTACTCCCTTAACATCTCCCCCGGGAGATATTATATCTATCTTATTAATCTTTCTCAACATTCCTTTTTCAGGATCAAAATCAACCTTCATCCCTGAATAATAGCAATAATATCCGGGTGTTGATTTATAAGCGGCCTGGAGTATCTCAAGAATACTTTTGAGCTCTCTGCCCGTGACATATACTCTTGCCAGCGGGTATCCGGGAATACCATCATTACCCTGTCCCATTGACATAATATTGAAAATATCCGGAACAGTCTGGAATCCTGGAACGATCATATCGCGGATCACACCAACTGCAACAATGCTGATATCCGCACCACTCTCTGAATGGTTATTGACATAGCTGTATATGGCATCTGCAACCAGTGGACCCAGGTTGCTGTTCTTAATATCACCTTGCTCATCACAAACAAGTGAAAAGCCGGCCTCAACCAGGGGTTCGTTATATTCTATTTTCAGGGGTTCAAGTATCTCTTTCGTAACAGCTTCTTTCTGGTCTTCGATAAGTTTGTTAACTGAAGCATCTCCTATTATCCTGTCATCGACCGGAATAAGTGAGTAATCGCTAAAACGTACACTGCCATCAGCATATGTAAGGGATAATTTTCCGACAAATTTACCGTATGCACCTGTCTGAACAACAGGAGTGCCATTCACAAGGATAGGTTTATCAAGCCTGGTGTGCGTATGACCGCTTATTACTGCATTGATGCCTTTAACCTTTTCTGCAAGTTTGACATCTTCTCCTGACCATTCTCCGGATTCCTCAAGAGATACTCCGGAATGTGACAGACAGATAATTATTTCACATCCGTCATCCTGAAGCTCCCTGACCATTTTTTTTGCAGTATGTATCTGGTTTGAAAAAGTTACAGGAGGTGCAAATGCGGCATCATCATCGGCTACCTTGCCAAGCAGTGAAAAAAAGCCGATTTTCAGTCCATCTCTCTTAATTATTAATTTCCTGCCAATAGTATTGGATATAAACAGTTCTTCAAGTGTATCATCCCCGTGATCTTTGCTGTCGAATACAGCATTGCTCAAAAGTAATGGCGGTATATCTCCTCCCCTGAGGCCAGAACTAACAATATCTGCCAATTTATCTGGCCCGTAATCAAACTCATGGTTACCTATACAAACAGCATCATAACCTATGGTTTTCATTAATCGCAGCTGAAATCCTGTCTTTGTCTCAAGTCCCTGGAAAAGAGTTCCCATAAGGAAATCTCCGCCATCAACGATAAGGGTTGTCCCTTCGTTCTTTTCCTTTTCATCCCTGATGATGGCTGCAATCCTTGCAAATCCTCCAACAGTCTTGTCATCATTAATGGTCATAGGGGAATATGCTGATTCAGGGGCATAACCCATAAGCCGTGAATGGAGATCGTTAGTATGCAGAATAACTATTTTCTTTTCATTCTGGGCTGCAAGAGGCAAAAGCAAAAGCAGAAAAAGTAAAATGGCTAAGGTCTTCTTTATACTCATTTTTGTAATTATTTATTGGTTAAAAATATAAAAAATTATACTACTTCAGCTACAACGAATGTACTGCCCCCGATAAATATCAAATCGGATTCTGATGCTGTTTCCCTGGCAGCCTTGAGTGCCTTATTAACAGAAGAATAGCTGTTTCCTGAAAGGTCAAATTCCCGTGCTCGTAATTGAAGGATTTTTTCATCAAGTGCTCTGGGGACCGAAGCTCTGGTAAAGTAGTATCTGGCTTTTTTCGGGAAAAGAGGAAGTATAGAACTTGTATCCTTGTCATTAACAAATCCTATTACCATATGTAATCCGGTATTAGGTACATTCCTGATCTGACGAAGTACATACTCCAGACCCTCCTTATTATGACACGTATCGCAAATTATCAAAGGTTTAGTATTCAGTATCTGCCAGCGTCCTTTAAAGCCGGTATTGATCACAGTATTCCTCAAACCGTCCAAAACAGAGCTCTCAGAAAGATCAAATGATCGTTTAAGGATCTTAACAGCTTGAAATAGTGTCTGTAGGTTCTTATACTGGTAATCGCCTCCCAGCGGAATGGTACCTGAAATTTTTTTCTTCATGGAGAGGTCATTAATTATAAACTGACGTTCTCCGTAAAGACCCGGATGTTCTTCCAGTCGGCAATTGAAAAAGCTATCAGCAAAATAGATCTCCGATCCCAGTTCCGCACTCTTCGAAAGAAATATGTCCTTTGTCTCATCCTGGGTTTCGCCAATGATCACCGGAACATCTTTTTTTATTATGCCTGCCTTTTCAAAAGCTATTTTCCCAAGTGTATCACCCAGAAGATCCATGTGATCATGTCCTATATTGGTGATAACAGAGATTATTGGATTAATAATATTTGTGGAATCAAGCCTCCCCCCCATCCCGGTTTCAATTACAGCCACATCAACACCGGAGCGGGCAAAATAGTCGAAAGCCATAGCAACAGTCATTTCAAAGAAGGAAGGATTTACTTTCTCAATCATGGCCTGGTTATTCTTCACAAAAGCGGTGACCTCTTTTTGAGGGATCATCTTGCCATTCACCCTTATTCTCTCCCTGAAATCCTTAAGATGAGGAGATGTGTAAAGACCTGTTTTGTAACCTGCTTCCTGAAGAACCGAAGCGATCATATGTGATACGGAACCCTTGCCATTAGTGCCAGCAATATGTATTGTTTTGTATTTAGTGTGAGGATGATCAAAATGATCATCCATGGCAAGTGTATTATACAGGTTATCTTTATATGCAGGCTTGCCTATACGGTGATAGGCCGGGAGCTGAGAATAAAGAAAATCTATGGCCTGACGGTAATTCATTGTGTTCCATATTCCGGGATACAAATTAACATACTTTCAACATGCTTACCAATAAATACCATATTTTCGCTATTTTTGCACTCGGTAAAGGCATAAGTGTTTTTATTATATTTTATTGAATGTAAATAGTTTAGGTATGGCAAAAAAAATGAATAAGAAATTTTTTATAATAGATACCAACGTGCTTCTTCACGATTATAAATGCATTTATAATTTTGAAGAGAATGATGTGATAATTCCGATTGTGGTTCTTGAGGAGCTGGATAAATTCAAAAGGGGAAATGATCTGATTAATTTCCATGCAAGGGAATTCACGAGGGAGCTTGACAAATTATCGGGAGATATGCTTCTTACAGCAAATATCCCACTGGGAAAGAACCGTGGCAACCTGCACATTGAAACAGGTAAGGATTTTTCAGAGAAGGTAAATCAGTCATTCCCCGAAAGAACATCCGATCACAGGATCCTGGCTATTGCAGAATATGTCTGCAATGCAAACAAAACCAAAACTGTCGTTCTGATCACAAAGGATATAAACCTCCGTATGAAGGCTAAGTCTTTGGGGATCATGGCACAGGATTACCAGAACGACAAAGTTGCTAATATTGATGAACTATATAAAGGGATCAAGATACTTGAAGGAGTTGACCAGGGATTGATCAGTAAGCTTTATGAACTTCCTGAGGGAGTAAACTCTGATGAGTTTAAACTTGAACCGGAACTAAAAGGTCATCAGTTTTATATTATGAAGAATAATGGTGCAAGTGCACTTGCTCATTATAATCCGGTCAATAAGCTTCTCAACAGGGTAATAAAACAAACAACCTATGGTATTGATCCGAGGAATGCTGAACAAACCTTTGCACTGGAAGCCCTGACCAACCCGGATATTCAACTGGTGTCTCTTACCGGCAAGGCAGGAACCGGGAAAACATTGCTGGCTCTTGCAGCCGCTATTGCACAACACAAAAGGTACAAACAGATCTTTCTGGCCCGTCCGATTGTTCCCCTGGCTAACCGTGATCTTGGATTCCTTCCCGGTGATATTAAGGAAAAAATGGATCCTTATGTGCAGCCATTGTATGATAACCTCACGGTCATTAAACATAAATTCGGCCACCAGAGTCCGGAATTTCTTCGTATTAACGATATGATGAAGGAAGAAAAACTGGTAATTACACCACTTGCATACATAAGAGGAAGAAGTCTTTCCAGTATATTTTTTATTGTTGACGAAGCTCAGAATCTAACGCCGCATGAAATAAAAACCATAATTACCCGTGCCGGAGAAGATACAAAAATGGTGTTTACAGGAGATATCGAGCAAATTGACTCTCCTTATCTCGACACGGCCTCAAACGGATTGAGTTATCTTTCGGACAAGATGAAAAATGAAGATATTTTTGCTCATGTTAACCTTGTTAAGGGTGAACGGAGCTTTCTGGCCGAACTTGCAAGCAAATTATTGTAATAAGGAGTATTATTTAGAATGATTATCAAGTGAGAAATTCTAAGAAACAAGTATCATAAATGTAAAATACTAAAACATCTTTACAATGAAAAATAAATCAGTTTCAACGCTTATTTTAGTTACATTAGCTCTTACAGGGCTATCATTAACTTCATCTGCCCAGCCTGGATCTGTAAAGGCAAAAACAAATAAAGAATATAAAGAACAGCTCTTCAATGGGTCTGATCTTACTAACTGGATTTTTTGTCTCCGCGATGCCTCAGTGGATCCTGCTCAAGTCTTTTCAGCCCGCGATGGGGTCATTCACATAGCGGGAAATCCTTTCGGATATATGCGTACTAAAGAATCATATTCCGATTATCGCCTTCATCTCGAATACCGCTGGCCTGTTGAAGCTACTAACAGCGGCGTCTTTATCCATACTCAGCGGCCCGATACAATATGGCCTCAATGTATTGAATGCCAGCTGTCAGCCGGAAATGCAGGTGATTTTATCTGTATGAATGGTGCTGATATGAATGAGCGAACTGATAAATCCAATATAGTGTTAAAAAAACTTGAAACATCCTCTGAAAAACCTGTGGAAGAATGGAATATCATGGAAGTATCATGTATAGCGAACACCATCGAAGTTTATGTAAACGGAGTGCTTCAGAATAAAGGAACCGGCGTCTCGGTAAA
>CAZKWD010000065.1:0-9273 GCA_964556175.1 uncultured Rikenellaceae bacterium | reverse complement strand
GGAACATATGATTATGTTCCTGCAGATGGTCTGGAACAAATATGTACTCAGAAATGGGTTGCCATGTTTGACCAGGGTGTTCAGGCAGCATTTGAGTGGAGAAGAACCGGTTATCCGGTACTGACACCAGCCATTGCCGGCCAGAATGGTGGTAAAATACCTGTCAGGGCATACTATCCTTCAGATGAGGCTGGAAGAAATCCGACAAACCTTGCAGCAGCTGTTGCCCATCAGGGTGCTGACAACATGAATACACGAGTATGGTGGGATACTAAGGATAATTACTAATCGTTTAAAAGAAAAGTTATGAAAAAAATAGTATTTTCAGCTTTAAGTCTGATATTCACGGTCTTCATCTTTATTTCATGCGATGACACCTATACTGACTTAATGACTGCCGATGTGAAAACAGGAGGGTTAATAGTTCCCACCTCGTCTGTACCATACAAACTAGGCAGCACACCCAGTATCAATATAATACTGGATATTCCTAAAGGACCCGGAATTAATGCTGTTGAAATTTACAGGACTTATACCGATAAAACAGAGGTCCTCGATCAAACCATTGACGTAGGGTCTGCTAATACCTCAGGTGACATATCGAAAACAGTAAGTTACACTTACGCACAGCTTATTGCAGACCTCGGAATGTCTGCAGATGAAGGCACTCTTAATATCGGAGATAAATGGACACTTAGCTATGTATCCGTGATGGATGATGGCCGCAAAGTGGATGTTTCAAACAGCACAGTCATTGCTGTTGCGAATTTCTTTGCAGGTTCTTTTGAAAAGCATTATATTTATCACCATCCTTCATACGGTACCTATCCGGATGATATTTATGTTGACGAAGTTTACAATGTTGATCTGGTAGCAAAGAATGCGTACGAGTGTGATGACTGGTTTGGATCATGGGAGGATAACATTGTGACCATTCATATCGATCCGGCTGCAAATTATGCGATCACAGTTACCACTGACCGTAGTGACGCAGGCATAGGTAATCCTTATGATCCAGCTGTTGTTCCCACATATGATAGCGTTACAGGAGTAATTCATATATATTATTTCTATTCTGGATCAGGGGGCTATAGATTTTTTGATATTACATATACTCCCAGATAACAGATAAAATCAGAAAATAGTATTATTGTTAGGGCTGTCTTCGTGGCAGCCCTAATATTTATCATAAAAAAAGCAGATTATGAAAATGGTTATTAAATCATTTGTATTCTTTATCTGTATAGCGTTTCTGTCATCTTATGCAGTCCATTCACAGATAATTGTCCCCGGTTCAGAATCATTGCTTGCTAAGCTCAGGCTCAATGAAGGAATCGAAGGGATTAAAAGTGAAACTTATGATAATATCACCGGTGATCCTTATATTTATAAAGATTTTCATGAAGGTGAACTGACACTGCAAAACGGGGAAACTTACCGGCTGAACCTAAGATATGATATCTATGGCAATCAGGTACACCTTAAAGATAACGGCAATATCTATGGCGTTATTCATCCTGAAAAAATATCTTCAATAGTCATTGATACTGTAAAGTTCCTCTATTGTAATTATGTTAACTCACCGGCTAATGAACCTCTCAGGAATGATTCTTATTTTATTTTAAAGATTGACGGTAAATGTAAACTGCTCATCAGAAAAAATATCCGTATTCAGGATG
Source organism: uncultured Rikenellaceae bacterium (assembly GCA_964556175.1). Classification (GTDB taxonomy): domain Bacteria; phylum Bacteroidota; class Bacteroidia; order Bacteroidales; family VadinHA17; genus LD21. Next base: position 7,594 of record CAZKWD010000065.1, on the reverse strand, counting down.
CCGAACCGCCAAAACTCTACCAGGATGCAAAACCCGCAAAATTTGTTCATACAGCGGACACCTATTATCTTAAACTTGAAAATAACAATGCAGTCCTGGTAAGGAATAAAAGAAATGTGCTTTCTGTTTTAACTGATCAGAAAGAAGCCCTGAACAGGTTTATGAATTCAAACAAATCCAGGATAAATAAAATTGAAGATCTGATCGGGATCGTGGATTATTATAACAACCTATAATTTGTTAAAGAAGGCTATAAATAAAAATCTGAACAATTAAACTGATTTTTATTCCACCTTCATACTCACCAGATCAACCCGGGTGGCCGTTACTTTGAGTATCTTAAAGAGAATATTATTTACCCGGATAACTTCATTATTCCCCGGTATACTGCCGTGATAAAATAGTATCAAGCCGGCAAGTGTCTCATAATCATCTTCTTCAGGTAGATTAAGCTGGTACTTTTCGTTCAGGTAATCTATCTCCAGGCGTCCGGAAAAAATAAAATCATTATTGCTCAGAACCTTCTCAGTCAGCTCATTTACATCATGCTCATCCTCAATATCACCCACTATCTCCTCGAGTACATCCTCAATTGTAACCATACCCGAGGTGCCTCCGAATTCATCAACTACCAGTGCCACATTTTTCTTTTCATCGACAAAGACTTTCAACAGCTTGTTAGCAGCCATAGTCTCGGGTACTATTGCCAGTTTTCTGATACTTGATTTTATATCCGGGGGGTTTTTGAAAATATCTTTCAGCTCAAAATAACCGATAATGTTGTCTATAGTCTCCTGGTAAACCAGTATCCTGGAGTGTTGGGTCTCAATAAACTTCTCTTTCAGAGTGTCAATTGAGCTTGTACATTCAACAGCCTCTATCTCGGTCCTTGGCACCATGCACTCCCTGAGTTTTACATTGGAAAAATCAAGGGCATTCTGAAATATCCTGATATTATGATGACCCGGCTCTTCTGATTCTTCTCTTTGCTGGCTCAGGTTAACAAAGTGGTCGAGATCAACTTTGCTGAAAACAATATTCTCCTGAGTTACCTTAACCGGTTTGTTTTTGGAAAAAAGCCTGATAAACAAATTGGAGGCTGCCAGGGCGCTCTTGCTGATCGGATAAAAGATCCAGTAGAAAAACAATGTTGGTACGCTTAATATTTTCAGAAAGAAATTGGGTGAGATAATAAAAAACGTTTTTGGTAAAAACTCCGCTACAAGGAGTATTATAGCTGTTGAAATTAGCGTATTTATAAGGAGTACAAGCAGATCAGAACCTAACAGGGGAGTTAGTACCGGACTTAAAAGCTTTGAGAAAAAGAGACCATAAATAACCAGTGAAATGTTGTTTCCTATAAGCATGGTGGCGATGTACTGGCCTGGATGTTTTGATAATACCCTGAGTATACCCGACCCGAACACACCCTGCTTAATATCAAGTTCCAGCCGCAGTTTGTTTGAGGAAACAAATGCGATCTCAAGGCCCGAAAAAAATGCAGAAAAGAGAATTGCCAGGAGTATGATAATGATGGCGTTCATACTATAAAGTTAACCTTTTTTTCGCTCTCTGTGCCGAAGCCATGCAAAGACAAAAGAGATTATTGCCATCAGGGGAAAGAGAAAGAACATTTTCCCGCTATCCCGTATTATGTACCTTATACCGGCGGCAACACATAATATCCCGGTAATGATCCAGATTATTTCCAGTATAAGGAGGTATTTTTTACTCATCGTGCAGATAAATTGTGGCAGTAACATTTTTTATTTTCCGCCTGGTAAGATTCGGATCAGATTCGAAGCCCGTACCCATAACTGTCTGATCTTCATTTGTTATTTTTACAAACCGATCGGTAAAGATCAGCTCTTTATCCTGGTCCCAGAATAATTGTTCGGTTTCAAGTTTATCACCCGATTTGTTAACAACTACAACAGAATCATTAAGTTCCCACAGCTTTTCCTTATCAACATATTTTGCATATTTTGCAACTACGTTGGCAACAGGCACTTTATTACCATCATAGAATTCAATTTCCATACCTTGCCTGAATTCTGTATATGGGGAACCTAAGTTATCCCATGTTTCCATTACCGGTGCAGACATTATCAGCTGTACCTTGCCTGAGTCGGTGAATATAGTATTAATATTCCTCCCTGACAGAGAAGGAAGCGTAAGTATGTCAAAGCTGTCTATTTTTTCAATTTTTGCTTCACACGAAAATAATAGCAATGCAGCAAATAATAATACAGATAAAAATGAAAGATTTCTATATGAGATTATGATTTTTTTCAAAGATGTACTGATGATAATGATTTAATATTCAAACAATAATACGAATAATTAATCATATTTAGGTTTTAAGAACCAGTAATCGTACATATTCAGGCTTAATCCTATGGTGAATTGATTTTCAATATGGAACAACGACGCATCAGAGCCGTATCTTTTTGTATAATCGAAGAAGATGTTGGTTTTAGATATAGGATGCCTCATCGGTATTCCAAAGCCGAGGCTTAACCCGATCTCTTTAATCTGTTCTCCATCAATCTTAAGATAGTTATCTTCAATATGTCCTCCAATACGATATTCCACCCTTTTCAGGTAACTGTAATTGGAATATTTTTCAGGAATATATTCCGCACCGAATTTATACGAACGGGTATCTGCGTAATAACCTCCTATACCTCTGATGGTTGTCTTCGACCATTTTGTTTCAGTATAATCAAATCCGGCTATATACTTGTTTTTCTTTCCAAAAGAGATTCCTGTGCGGAGTGTTCCGGGAAGAAATGCTTTTGTCCCGTTTTTAATGTATTTTAAGGTATCAACTGACCCGTAGGCTGAAAATAAATAGGTGAGATTCTCATAATCCGAATTATACTTCATGCCCGGCGTTAACGATATACCTGCATTGAAAAAGAAATCATCACCAAAGGGCTTCATAAACTGAGCCCCATATTCAAAATTGATACCTGAAAGATGCAGCTTTTCTGTAGTATTATTGTGGAAAACATAATAATAATCCCCAAATATAATCTTGTTTGTTCTGGCAATATCTCCGAATATTACAATCATGTTTGCACCAACAGATAAGTATTTTGTGATATTCAGACCGGCGCCAAGAAATAATTTTGAAAATCCACCTTCCCCGGTATGGAGAGATATGTATTCCCCTGTTTGTTCATCATACTCGGGATCCAGTTCAGTAACCTCTTCAGTTATTTTATAATAACCATTACTGAAAGGAATTAATCCGGCAGTAATTCCGAATCCTTTGGCCACGGGAAATCCAAGCAGGATATGATCAAAGTTCATGTCATCCGAAAAATAACTGGATGAGCCTTCAGTCAGAAAATTTATTCCATAATCAAAACCAAAATCAAAAACAAATGAATTTGTATCAATACTGCTGTATGACGCCGGGTTCATATAATAAATGGAGCTATTATCCCTCACAGCCGTGCCGATGCCTCCCATGCCTATGCTTCTGAATGAACCTGCAGGCTCGAGTAACCCTATATTAAAACGTGAATAAGGAGAATTAATGAGTTTTTGCCCGGAAACTGAAAAAGAAAAGAATAATATGTTAGCTAAAATTATTGTCGCCCGTAAGTTATGCATTGTGCTCCAAAATGTAATTTAATCCTTCAATCACAATATCAGGCATATAAGTGGCTTTATGATTAATTCTGTTTTTCAGGTATCCTGAGTCGCCACCTGTAAGAACCACTTTAATGCCTTTATGTTTTTCTTCAAACGTGCGAATATACTCATTTATTTCATATATGACCCCGTTTATAACACCAGCAGTGATTGCTTCGATAGTATTCCTGCCCGGTGATTTGAATTTCTCTGTTGTGGCAGCCAGGGGAAGCTTTTGTGTGAATTTATTCAGGGCTTTAAACCTCATACTGATACCTGGTGATATATTTCCACCCCTGAAAGTCTTTCCTGAAACAAAATCATAAGTGATGGCACTACCTGCATCTATAATAAGTACCTTTTCCCCCGGAAACAGTAAAAAAGCTCCTGCAATAGCTGCAATTCTGTCAGGACCAAGAGTTTCGGGTGTCTCATATTGAATTTTAAAAGGAAGTTTCGAATTGTACGAAAGAACATGAACATAAGGAATATCAAGAGTGGCAAGGTCGATTATGAATTCAGGGGTTTCCCTGACAGAAGATATTATAGCTCTTTCAATAACATAAGGGGTAAATATTTTTTTTAGTTTATCCCAGCTGTATTGTTTTGTCCTTAGAGAGGTTATCTTCTTAAGACCATCGAATAATGCCACCTTGGTGCTGGTGTTGCCTATGTCAAATATCAGATTCATGGTAAATAATTATAATACAAAGGTAAGAAAGAAGTTTGGAGTTTGACGAACGAAGTGAGGAAATCCCGGGAATCGGGAGGACTAAAGTGTGGAGTACTTAAAGTCTCAGGAATGTTATAACTCTAAGTACTTTAGGCACTCCAAACTCTAGTCACTTCTATTGCAATCCTCAATAATCCCGTTAAGTATTGAAATTGCTGATTTAACTGATCTGATGTCTGAAATGGTCAGACTGAGTTTTGATTCTTTTTGCTTGACACTCATGCGTTTATGATGCCTGTTTACATGATTCATGATTGATATAAACAGCTGGCTCCTGTAGAAAGGTGAATTTTGATCTGAGATAAAATTAGCTATCAGAAGGTTGTTTTTAAGAAGTATTTTTTCGATGCCAAGACTCAAGGCGATCCATTTAATCCTGACAATATCCAGAAGTTCCGAAGCAGCTGAAGGAACAGGACCAAACCTGTCTATGAGCCTGCTTTCATACTTTTGGAGCGACTCTTCGTTTTCTATCTCATTCAGTTCTTTATATAATCTGATTCGTTCAGAGATGTTTGAGACATATTCATCGGGAAACATTATCTCAAGATCTGTATCAATAGAAAAATCAGAAACATATGATTGTTTTTTCTTTTCACCGGCCAGTCTGTCTTCATTTCTCCTGTCAATTTCCCGGCTGGTTATATCTGTTTCTCTCAGCTCTGCCATGGCTTCGTTAAGGATTCTCTGGTATGTTTCAAAACCGACATCCGCAATAAAGCCGCTCTGTTCCCCTCCGAGCAGATTTCCTGAACCCCTGATGTCAAGGTCCTGCATGGCAATGTTGAATCCGCTCCCGAGTTCTGAAAATTCTTCTATGGCCTTAAGCCTTCGCCTTGCCTCGTGTGTAAGTGATTCCAGAGGTGGTGTAAGGAGATAGCAGAATGCTTTTTTGTTTGACCGGCCCACTCTGCCCCTGAGCTGATGAAGCTCAGAGAGCCCGAAATGATGAGCCTCATGGACAAAAATAGTATTGGCATTCGGAATGTCAAGCCCCGATTCAATGATAGTAGTTGCAATCAGAACATCATAATCACCCTGGATAAAACCGAACATAACATCTTCAATATCCCTTCCTGTCATTTTCCCATGGACGATAGCAGTTTTAACCTTGGGACAGATACTGCGGATTATTGCTTCGACCTCTTTTATATTTTCGACACGGTTATGGATTATAAAGACCTGACCATTTCTGGCAACTTCATATTCAATACCTTCTCTTATTATATCCTCATTAAAACTGTGCAGCTCAGTAACAATGGGCATTCTGTTTGGAGGGGGAGTGTTAATTATTGAAAGATCCCTGGCCCCCATGAGTGAAAATTGCAGGGTACGTGGTATCGGGGTAGCTGTGAGAGTAAGAGTATCAACATTTGTCTTCAGTTTCTTTAGTTTTTCTTTTACGGAGACCCCAAATCTCTGCTCTTCATCAATTATCAGCAATCCGAGATCCCTGAAATTAATACTCTGTCCTACCAGCTTATGTGTCCCGATGATTATATCTATCTTTCCTTCAGCCAGTTGTGAAACGATTCTTTTCTGTTCTGCAGGTTTTTTATGACGTGTCAGGTATTCAATATTACATGGAAATTCCTTCAGGCGTTCAGAAAATGTTTTATAGTGCTGGAGTGCCAGGATGGTCGTGGGTACAAGTATTGCTGTTTGTTTGCTGTCTGTAGCCGACTTGAATGCTGCTCTTACAGCAACTTCCGTTTTACCGAAACCGACATCACCGCAAACCAGGCGATCCATAGGATGCGGAGCCTCCATGTCCTCTTTTATAGCAACAGTGGTCACAAGCTGGTCGGGTGTATCTTCATAAATAAATGAAGCTTCAAGCTCACGCTGCAGGTATGAATCGGGTGAGAACGAGAATCCTCCTGATGCCATCCTGGCAGCATAGAGCCGGATAAGATCTTTTGCTATGTCTTTTACCCTGCTCTTTGTGCTCTGCTTAAGCTTCTGCCATGCTCCGGATCCCAGTTTATAGATCTTCGGCTCTGAACTGTCCTTACCTTTGTATTTTGAGATCCGGTGAAGCGAATGGATCCCGATATAAAGAGTGTCGTTATCCCTGTAAACGAGTTTTATTGCCTCCTGTATCTTGCCGTTGACCTCAATTTTCTCAAGTCCCCCGAATTTGCCGATACCGTGATCAATATGGACAACATAATCACCGGGGTTAAGTCCTGTTAACTCTTTAACGGACAGGCTTTCTTTACGGGTGAAATATCCCCTTATCCTGAACTTATGGTACCTGTCAAATATCTGGTGGTCGGTAAATAACGAGATCTTCAGATCATGATCCGTGAAGCCGGCATGAAGGTTCAGCAGTAAAGGCTTGAACTGAACCCCCGAATTGATTTCGGTAAAAATATCCTGAAGTCTTTCTATCTGTGACTGACTTTCAGAGACAATATATGTACAATATCCGTCCTGGGTGTTCGAAATCAGCTTATCGGTGAGAAGTTCAAAGTTCTTATTGAAGACCGGTTGAGGTTCTGTATGAAATGAAAACCGGGAGTCAGTGTTAAAGATTCCGGTTTTACCAAATTCAGCAATCTTGAATCCTGCACATTCCTCAATAACCCGTGCTCCGGTCATTATCAGATCCTTCTTCCCGGCAATTTGTCCCGATTCCTCCCTTTGTACAGTCTGATCATAGATATTATTGATCTTTTCTTTAATAAGAGCGGCATCTTCTACCCATATTACTGTTGAGGGAGGGAGAAAGCCTGTGAAGGAATCATTTGTCTCTTCAATCGAGATATCCTGGATATTCGGTATTATTGATATTTTTTCCTGAATGGCAACTGAAAGCTGATCATCCGGATTGAAGGTCCTTATTGAATCAACCTCTTCGCCAAAAAAATCTATACGGCAGGGGAGCTCTGCAGAATAAGAGAAGAGGTCAGCGATACTCCCTCTTATAGCGTACTGCCCGGGTTCATAGACAAAATCGACTCTTTCAAAATTATATTCATGGAGAACCTCCTCGAGAAATTCGAGCGAAAGCCTGTCACCCTTAGTTATGTTTAAAGTGTTCTTTTTCAGATTCCTGCGGCTGATAACCTTTTCCATCACCGATTCGGGATAGGTAACTATTATACCTTTCTGTTTTCCTGAAGCAAGATGATTGAGCACTTCAGTCCGGAGGACAATATTAGCCGGCTCGGTTTGTTCGTAAAGGACAGAACGTTTATACGTTGATGGGAA
>CAZKWD010000064.1:0-9277 GCA_964556175.1 uncultured Rikenellaceae bacterium | reverse complement strand
AAAACCATAAGGGCGGGGAATAATTATACTCTTTTCTGCGATACCGACTCAACAGCCAGGTTAAGGTATCTTGTTTATGAGCATGACCCCACAACCTGTTACGTTTTCAGTTTCATTGACTCACTTAATATAACCCCCTACACAAAGGAAATAAGGAAAATAATAATGTACTCTACAGGAACGATTGAAACATCTCTCTGGGAATCAATAATCGAAGGAGGATTACATCCCACACTCGTCAATGAACTCTCTGACATATTTGCCTGGACCGTTGATTTTTTCGGGTTACAGAAGGGAGACAGTTTCAAGGTGATCTATGAGGAAATGTTCATTGATGATGAATCTCTTGGAGCAGGAAAGATCTATGGAGCCCGGTTTACATGGGCCGGAAAGACAATTACTGCTATTCCTTTTATCCAGGATGGTAAAGAGACCTTTTTCGATGTTGAGGGGAACAGCCTCAGGAAAGCCTTTCTCAAGGCTCCTTTGAGGTTTTCAAGGATATCCTCCCGCTTTTCATCCAGCAGGCTTCATCCGATCCTCAGGATACGCCGGCCGCATTATGGTGTTGATTATGCTGCACCTGTGGGAACACCTGTTCATGCCATTGGTGACGGCAGAGTGACTTCTGCCGGAACAGAAAACGGAGCCGGGAAAATGGTCAGAATCGTTCATAACAGTGTCTATTCAACTGCCTATCTGCATCTCAGCCGGTTTGGACCCGGAATACACAAGGGTGCTTTCGTTAAGCAGGGTGATATTATAGGGTATGTAGGAAGCACAGGACTTTCAACAGGACCACATCTTGACTTCAGAATTTATCAGAACGGATCACCTGTGGATCCGCTGAAGGTTGATGCCCCGCCAGTTGAACCTGTGTCAGAAGAGAACCTTGAGAGATTCGAAAAGAATAAAGCTGTGGTCTTAAGTCTGCTCTCTACTTTTTAGTACCAGCAGCAAGCTCTTTTAAAAGTTTTTCTATTATCCCCGGGTAATGCTTATATTCAAGAGCATGTACCCTTGTGGCCAGTGACTTGGGAGTATCTGAAGGGGCCACCTTACATCTGGCCTGAAAAATAACATCCCCCTCATCATAGTATTTGTTTACATAATGGATGGTAATTCCGGATTCTTTGTCGCCATTGGTCAGTACTGCTTTATGGACTCTATCTCCATACATCCCCTTACCCCCGTAACGGGGTAGCAATGCCGGGTGGATATTGATAATGCGCTTTTCAAATGTTTCAAGAATATTTTCCGGAACCAGCCAGAGAAATCCCGCAAGGACTATTAAATCTATGTTATTCCCGAGAAGGATACCCAGCACCTCTTCTGAATTGTAAAAGTCATTATATTCGAAAAAGCAGGTATTAATCTCCAGTGCCTTAGCTCTCTTTAAGACAGTGGCTTCACAACGGTTTGATAAAACAAGAGAGACTTTTGCTATCTTTTTGTTCGAAAAATATTTTATTATATTTTCGGCATTAGTCCCCGAGCCCGATGCAAATATAGCTATGTTCCTCATTTTGTGATATTTGTCACTTTTTGGGATTAAAGTGGATGACCTTTCAGCATTAATTGTAATATATTGTATATCTGCAATTTAAATAGTGATATAAATAAAAAACATGAAATCATTTGAAAAATAAAGTACAAATATATTTCTTTGCATGGTTTAAAAGTATTATTAATTAAAATTTAACATTATGTCAGACATTGCCGCAAGAGTAAAAGAGATTATTGTTGACAAGCTTGGAGTTGACGAATCAGAAGTCACTGCTGAAGCCAGTTTTACTAATGATCTGGGTGCAGACTCTCTTGATACTGTTGAGCTGATCATGGAGTTTGAAAAAGAATTCAATATTGGAATTCCTGACGATCAGGCAGAGACAATAAGCACCGTTGGTGATGCAATCAAGTACATTGAGGAAAATGCAAAATAATTTTGCATAGCGTATACCCCATTTATGAGACGAGTTGTAGTAACAGGCCTTGGAGCATTAACTCCAATAGGCAAAAATTTGCATGAATACTGGGAAGGACTTAAGAGTGGTATTAGCGGAGCTAATATGATTACCCGCTTTGATACTGAAAAGTTCAAAACCAAATTTGCATGTGAAGTAAAGAATTACAACTCGTCTGATTATTTTGACAGAAAAGAGGCAAACAAGATTGATTTGTATACACAGTTTGCCTTGATTGCTACTGATGAAGCAGTTAAAGATTCCCGTCTGGACCTGGAAAAGGCGAATAAAAACAGGATAGGAGTAATCTGGGCCTCTGGCATTGGAGGGCTTGACACCTATTATCGGGCAATAAAGCAACATGTACTGGGAGATGGAACACCCCGGTTCAGTCCCTTTTTCATTCCCAAAATGATAAGTGATATTGCTGCCGGAGTAATTTCGATCAGATATGGTTTTAAAGGTCCTAATTTTGCTACCGTATCAGCATGTGCATCGTCCACAAATGCCATAATTGATGCCATAAACTATATCCGCTGGGATAAAGCAGATATTATCCTTTCCGGCGGTTCCGAAGCAGCAATAAATGAGCCTGGTATTGGGGGCTTTAATTCTATGCAAGCCATTTCAACAAACAATGCAGAATACAAAACCGCTTCAAGACCTTTTGACAAAACCCGTGACGGATTTGTTCTTGCTGAAGGTGCCGGGGCACTTATAATTGAAGAATTAGAACACGCAAAAGCAAGAGGAGCAAGGATATATGCTGAATTCGTCGGCACAGGTATGACTGCCGATGCATACCATGTAACAGCGCCTCATCCCGATGGACTTGGAGCTCGTGATGTGATGCGGCTGGCTCTAGAAGATGCCTGCCTTAACCCGGAAGATGTCGATTATATCAATGTCCATGGAACTGCGACACCCCTGGGAGATATTTCTGAAGCCAGAGCTATCGTAGATGTATTTGGCGATCATTCATATAACTTTAATATAAGTTCAACAAAATCGATGACAGGGCATCTTCTCGGAGCAGCAGGTGCAGTTGAAGCTATTGCAACAATAATGACTATAGTTCATGATATCATTCCTCCTACAATAAACTTCAAAGTGCCAGACCCTGAAGTTGATCAGAATCTGAATCTGACTTGCAACAAGGCCCATGAAAGAAAAGTCAATGTGGCTATCAGCAATACTTTCGGATTTGGAGGCCATAATGCTTCTGTCGTTATTAAAAAAGCCGAGGTTTAGTGTCGGTACTTAAAGGAAACCTTAACGGTACATATATCTTAAACAAACGGGTTTTTGGGTCAAACCTGAAGAAAATACTGGGCTTCCGTCCGGGAAACATTCGACTCTATGAAATAGCTTTTATCCACCGCTCAGCTTCTTTCACACTTCCTGACGGTAAAAAAGTTAACAACGAAAGACTTGAATATCTGGGAGATGCTATTCTCGATGCTATCCTTTCCGATTTTCTGTTTGTAAAGTTCCCCGATGCCGATGAGGGATTCATGACAATAATAAGGGCCAGGATCGTGAACAGGGATGTGCTTAACCAGCTTTCATTATCTATGGGGATCGATAAGATCCTTGTCAGCAAAATAAATACAGTTTATCCTACCATAAATCTCTACGGTGATGCCCTGGAGGCTCTCATTGGGGCAGTTTTTTTAGACAAGGGATTCAAAAAAACCAAAAAATTCTTCATAAAGAATGTCCTGAATAAATATCTTGACCTGGACAATATTATTAATACTGACACTGATTATAAAAGTCTTGTTTTTGAATGGGTGCAGAAGACTAAGGCAAATCTTGTTTTTACCTACAATGAGGAATATGATTTCGACATGAAGAAATCAGTGTTTTCGACTGTTCTGTTTATTGACAAAAAAGAATTCGGGAATGGCCAGGGAACATCAAAAAAAGAGGCAGAACAGGAAGCATCCAGACTTGCATGGGAAAAAATCAAAGATATTTCAGGTGAATGTGAATAGTATCTTCCAATTTTTCCTATCTTTATGAGTTAGGGTGAATCTATGGGAACCACATCAAAAATCAAGAGGGTACACCTTAGAATAAATGAGGACCACGAATCATCTTTCCTGGGTGTAGTATCAGCAGAACCTGATTATAAGCTATCACTTACTCTTAACAAACAACTTAATATCTCTCTCAAAAATGTCTCCCCGGTCATAATTAGTGATGAATCCGATAAAGAGCTAGCTTTCAGCAGATTTTCTGACACTTCAGCATCTTCGCATATTATTTATGACCTTACATCGAACCGATCAGAAAAAAACTTCCTTTTTAAGAAACTGAAAAATATTGATTACATTTTCCAGATCTACGATCCCCAGAATGAAATTGATATTAGTAATATTATATCAATCCTCCGAGATGATGAATTTATTACAGCGGTATTTAATCTCGATTCGGATCTGATAAAAGACAAGAATTTAAATCACTTATTAATCCATTAGAATATGGAACCCTTGTTTTACAATTTGTCGGAAGAGGAGTTTTCAAAAAGCAGAAAAATCCTTTTATGGATGTTTGTTGGTCTATTTTTTTTAGGAGGATTGGGTATCCTTCTGGCGAGTCCTGTTTTTGGTATCCATCAGATTAAACCTTCATTCTCAGTAGCTCCATTCGGAATTTGCTTTTTTGTGGGGGTTATTACTGCCTTTGCTACGATTAAAAGGAAAGATCTTTTTTTCAAGATCGACGACGACAAAATAGAATTCCGGTACGGATTAATAAGACCTAAGAAACATACCTTCCTGTGGGAGAACATTAAAGAGCTTGTTATGCCTCATAGAGAAAGGAAAGTGAAGGTCAATTTCAAGGATGGAAAATCTTATGTAATTAACCTTACCTGGCTCCAAAGAAAAAAATCACATTATATCAGGAAGCATCTGTTCAGTACTGCCAGGTATAAAGATATGAATGTAAGAAAGGTACAGCAATTATCGCAGGAAGTAAAAAGATAATTAAATACAATATATCTTTCAAAGAGGCTTCTATATAAATAAAAAAGAAGCGCCGCCCCGGGAGGGACGGCACTTTCTTTTGATAACCCTAAAACTAACCTAACCTATGAAAAAACCTCTATTTTTTATAAATCAAATTTCATGCCAAATGCTTTACAAAGATATGCACCATATTTTTTTTAAACAAATTATTTAATGTAAACCGCTGAATATTAACAATATTTTAACAAAGGTTAACTTTATTTTAGGTCTTGTATTCTCTATTGAAGTTTCATTATACATATTGTTAAAGAAAGTTAAAGGGTAACTTCATAACTGATATACAAGTACTTTTGTACCTGTATGAAACGGTTGACTATAGTATTGCTTGCAGTTTTCTTTTTCCTGGCTATTTCAGGACTTATCCTTATACAATTATCATGGATACGCAATGCCATTAAAATAACTGATCAGCAATTCCGCCTGAATGCAAACAAAGCTCTTGAAGCTGTTGTTCTTGAACTTGAACAAAAAGAATTAATAGAAAGAATTGTTGAAGAAATAGATATTGTAGCTTCTGAGCCGGTTACAGCAGTGGTTCCGGCAAACTCTCCGCTTGCAAAAAGACTACGGATCTACCAGCCCTACTCCGAACTGCTTGACATGTACGGACTTGACAACCCATATGATACTATTACAATAACCAGTTCAGGTCAGAAGATCTATATAACATCTGAAGATATCACATCCTTCCCTGCTGCTGATGCCATTGAAACTTCGGCAGAATCGATAAGTGCAGAGCTTACAGGACGGGTATCCAATAAAATAGTATTCCTTGAGACCATCATGGACAAGATCCTCCATGAAACACCGGATATAAAGGAAAGAATCGATCCGGGCAACCTGCAGTCATTGCTCCTGCAAGAACTTAATAATGCAGGTATTCATCTCGACTTTGAATTTTCAATCCGTTCGGGGCAATCCGGGATCATATGGAAAACTCCCGGCTTTACTGATGAACCCGGAACAAATAAATTCATCCGGCAACTTTTCCCCAACGACCCTGTCCCCGGACAACATCAGCTGGTAATGTACTGCCTCCAGGAAAGACACTATAAATTCGAAAAGATTGGAAGCCTTGGTTTTCTCTCGCTTCTTTTCACCCTGTTATTACTGATTCTCGCTACAGGGACCTTTATAGTGATCTTCCGCCAGAAAAAGATCTCTGAGATAAGGAATGATTTCATAAACAACATGACCCATGAACTTAAAACACCTATTTCCACAATTTCATTAGCTTCACAGATGATGGCGGATAAAACCATCTCTGCTAAAAACAAAAACATTGAAAATCTTTCCAAAGTTATCTCTGATGAAAGCATGCGCCTCAAATTCCATGTCGAAAAGGTCCTGCAGATGGCAATTTTTGAAAATACTAAATTGAAATTCAGCTTTGTCAGTATGGATATTCACAATATACTCGACACTGCAATAGATAATTTTATGCTCCGGATTAACAGCAGAAACGGGAGGATCATTAAAAGCTACAAGGCAGAATCGGGATTTGCAAGGGTTGATGAGGTACATTTCCTCAACGCAGTCTCAAACCTGATTGATAATGCAATAAAATATTCGGGAGACAAGCTGGAAATAAATATTTCAACACGAAACACAAAAAAAGGAATAATAATAGCTATTGAGGATAACGGTATTGGAATCAGTAAAGAAGATTTAAAAAGAATCTATGATAAATTTTACCGTGTCCATTCAGGAAATGTGCATAATGTAAAAGGATTCGGCCTTGGATTAAGTTATGTTAAGAAGATAATAGAAGAACATAACGGGACAATTAAAGTTGAAAGCCAGGTTAATAAAGGAACAAAATTTACAATCTCCATTCCTCAAATCTGATAAAAATGAAAAGTATAAAAATTCTTCTCGCTGAGGATGACAGCAACCTTGGGTCCCTGCTTAAAAGCTATCTGGGGGCAAAGCATATGGAAACATCGCTTTTTGAAAATGGTGTAAAAGCCCTTAAATCGTTTTCGGTAAAACACTATGATCTCTGTATTCTCGATATTATGATGCCGGAAATGGACGGACTTACCCTTGCAAGAGAGATCCGAAAAATAAACCCTTCAATACCAATTATTTTCCTGACAGCTAAAAGCCAGAAGGATGACATTCTTGAAGGCTTCAAAACGGGTGCTGATGATTATATAACAAAACCATTTGTAATGGAGGAGTTGTTGTACCGTATACAGGCAATACTAAAGAGAACAACAGGCACAGTTCATAAGAAGAAGGAAGACAGGTATACAATAGGGCAATATACTTTTGAGCCTCTTAAACAATTACTTATAACAGGTGACGAATCAATTAAACTTACAACAAAGGAATCCGAGCTTCTCGAATTATTATGCCGACACAGCAATGAGATTCTGGAAAGGAATTATGCATTGAAATCAATCTGGATCGACGATAACTATTTCAATGCCAGAAGTATGGATGTCTATATAACCAGATTACGGAAATATCTCAAGAAGGACCCATCGGTTAAGATCCTTAATGTTCATGGCAGAGGATATAAACTGATTACCTGAATAACAATGCCCCGATTCTTAATAAAAACCGGGGCAAATTGTCAGGTTAGATAATCAGGGTTGATATTTTAATATCTGCTCTCTGTTATCTGAAGGCTAATTTAATATAATTTTTATAATCAACATCATTTACTGAAAAATTTTCAGAGTAAGCCATTAAAGGTCAATCCAGTTTTAAGACAGCCAGGAATGCCTTCTGCGGCACTTCAACATTCCCTATTTGCCGCATTCTTTTCTTCCCTTTCTTCTGTTTTTCAAGCAGTTTCCTTTTCCTGGTTATATCTCCGCCATAACATTTTGCTGTAACATCTTTTCTGACTGCCTTAACTGTTTCACGAGCTATGATCTTTGCACCTATAGCAGCCTGTATTGCTATATCAAACTGCTGACGCGGAATCAGTTCCTTAAGCTTAACGCATATCTTACGTCCGAAATCATATGCATGTCCACTGTAAATAAGTGTTGAAAGAGCGTCAACCATTTCACCGTTCAGAAGCAGATCGAGCCTTACGAGATCAGCCTCCTGGTATGATGTGTAATAGTAATCGAATGAGGCATATCCTTTTGAGATACTTTTCAGCTTGTCGTAGAAATCAAATACTATCTCTGACAGCGGCATTTCAAAAGTTATTTCTACCCTGTCCCTTGTGAGATAGACCTGGTTTTTCAGGGTGCCTCTCTTGTCAATACAGAGTTTCATGATCGACCCCACATAATCTGATAATGTTATTACCTGGGCAATTATATATGGTTCTTCAATATGCTCTATATGATTAAGAGGAGGAAGACCTGAAGGATTATGTACATCAATTACTTCACCTTTTGTTGTAAATACCCTGAATGAAACATTCGGCATAGTGGTAATAACATCCATATCGAATTCCCTGTCGAGACGCTCCTGGATTATCTCCATATGGAGCAGTCCCAGAAATCCGCATCTGAAACCGAAACCAAGAGCTGCTGAAGATTCAGGAATGAATGACAGTGATGCGTCGTTAAGCTGAAGTTTTTCAATTGAGTTCCTCAGATCCTCATATTCATCCGCATCGACAGGGTATATCCCGGCAAAAACCATTGGTTTTACCTCTTCAAAACCTGAAATTGCCTTTTCGCACGGATTCTTCACATGTGTGATAGTATCTCCCACCCTTACTTCAGAGGAGATTTTTACACCTGTAATAATATATCCCACATTGCCAACACTCAAAAATTCCCTCGGATTTTGTTTAAGCTTAAGCACTCCTATTTCTTCTGCATTATATTCATGATCTGTACTTACGAATTTGACCCTGTCCCATTTATGTATCGTTCCGTTGACAATTTTGAAATAAGCTATTATGCCTCTGAACGAATTGAAAACCGAATCAAATATAAGGGCCTGAAAAGGAGCATCAGGGTTGCCGGCAGGGGATGGTATCTTTTTTATAATATCCTCCATTATTCTGTCAACACCCATTCCTGTTTTTGCACTGGCTTCAATGATATCGTCCCGGTTACATCCGACAAGGTCAACTATCTGATCCTTAACCTCTTCCGGCATAGCGTTGGCCATATCCATCTTATTTATCACCGGAATTATTTCCAGGTTGTGATCGATGGCCATGTAAAGATTTGAAATTGTCTGGGCTTGAATTCCCTGTGTTGCATCAATTACAAGCAGAGCACCTTCGCATGAAGCTATTGACCGGGATACTTCATATGAGAAATCCACATGTCCGGGTGTATCAATGAGGTTAAG
>CAZKWD010000063.1:0-9277 GCA_964556175.1 uncultured Rikenellaceae bacterium | reverse complement strand
AAAAAACCTGCCGGAACCGAAAGGCTCGCGGCAGGTGAAAACATATTAAGAAAGAAAACGGAATGCCCTGTTTATGCCAACGCTGGTTCTGCCGGTTTTTCTTTTTCAATAAGCACTGACTGATAAAGTGTTGCGAATGAACTGGATATCCACATGATGGCCGGGAATATACCTACAAAAAACATCATGAGACCAAATATTATAATAAAAAAGGAGATTAATCCCATGGCGAAGATCCTCCAGCCATGTCCCCTGGTAAGTTTCCAGCTCAGCTCGACCGCTTCAATAGGATCAAGTTTTTTATCCATCACAATATAGGATACAAATACGAGCCTGCAGGCAATTATTATTCCTGGTATCAGAAGTGCGAAGCAGCCCAGTACAATAAGTGCTACAACAAGCAGGTTTGCAAGGACAATATGGAGGTAGTTTTCCCAGAATCCTTTTATCAGCATCTCAAAATCAGGTTTTATCTTCCTGACAGCCTGAACAAAGGTCATGTCGGCGCCATATTGAAAAACAGGAACCACAAAGAATGCAAAAAGCAATGATAAAAGTCCGAAAAAGGCTGCAAGGATCCCTATCGAAGCCCAGTTAAATATATTGTCCGCGTTTCCCATCCATTCCCATGGTGCCCTGTGTAAATCACCTGCATCAAACTTAATATTAAGCATCCTTATCGGTGCTGTAACCACAGCTAATATAATGACGATCAAAAGGAGCCTGATAAAGTTGTCTGCCATTACTCTCCAGCCCGTCCCAAAGCTATTGCCAAATGTTGGTTTTAAAGTGTACTCTTTTACTGTTTCCATTTTTTAAAATATTTGTTAATAATTAAATTAATTTCTGAAGCAAATGTAAACCCGGGAAATCATATGTATTGCATACTATAGTAGTGATTTTTTATTTTCCTACTTTAGTAGTGTGTTCAATACTTTGGTAGTGGTTAAATTTAAAAAGCCTGTTATCAGGATTTTTATATCTTTATATTATTATGCTCAGGTACCTGGTTTTAATCCTTTTCATTCTCTCAGTTGCCCTTGCAGCTGGAAGTGTGGTCCTTACATCAAGACTTAGAAACAGGTACAGGACAGAAATATTCTCCTCGCTTTTGTATTTCCTGGTATTCGTATATACTTTCGGTTTTTATGGCATCTGGGGACAGGTATTAATAAAGGCTTTCCTCTCTCCCTATATTGAACAAAACCTGATTACGAGGTTTTCAAACATTTCTTTGTTACTGGGGCTCCCCTTCCTTGTATTTGCCTGGCTGATGCTTATGAGATTCTCAGGTGAAATATCAGGAAGGAAATATAATAACCGGCATCTGATATGGTTCCTGCTGGTAAATTTTATAATTATTTCTGCCGTGGGCTATTTCATAACACAGGAAAAGACTTCAAATCCTGAGTTATTGATCAGATCTTATTTTATTATAATGAATTTTATCTTTTTTACAGTAGCCTCATTTTTAATCCTCTCCCCCAAAAGAGGAAAATCGGTATTGCAAACACTGGACAGGAGGATTATTGCGGGAGCGATAATTGCAATAATTTGTTTTCAATATATCCCTCTTGTTTTTTATACCGCCTCTGTTTACATAGCCCTGGTGTTTATTCTTACTTTTTTTGCCGGTAATGCTTTTTTGCCTGTTTATTTTACCTATGGTACAATGGTATCTTTGTTTATATCAGAGGCTGGTAAGGAATTTCCCTTTGATGATTTTTGTAAAAAGTTCGATATTTCTCCTCGAGAGACAGATATTATCCGGGAAATATGTAATGGATTCAGCAACAAGGAAATAGCTGACAGACTTTTTATAAGTCTCCAGACTGTCAAGGATCATACTCACAGGATCTATATTAAAACAAATGTGAGGAGCAGGGTGCAGCTGATAAACCTGGTGAAGGAAGAAGTACCCCCGGGTAGCTAACCCCCGGCCCTATAATCTATATATCAAATTGTCTTAATATTCGGGTTTATAGCCCCCCTTCAGAGCTTGTCTCGACTGAAAGTCGGGAGGGGTTGGGGGGTTGAGGGTCAGAATTCCATAAATACTATAACCTGTCCTTTCTCGAATTCCAGTTCGAAATAATCTCCTGTTGCTTCATTGAGTGTAGCCTCCCACCAGTTTTTAAGTTTTCTTTTTATCAGAGGATACAGCAATCCTGAGGAGGTTATTTCTGTTTCAGGATTTATGGAAAAAATGGAAACCTGTTGTCTGGGTGAAGATTCAAATTTTCCGCTCTTGGTAACAGGATAAAAGATCCCTGTATCAGTGATCATCTTAACATTAATGAACTGCGCATATTCCGCAAGCAGTGAGATATTACCGATAGTATGATCTTCACGTTTCCCCGTTGCTCCCAGGATCACAATATCATCATAACCTCTTTCAGAACACCATCTTACTGCCTTTGTCAGATCATTGGTCTCCTGCTCAGTATCTTTGAAAATCCTGTCTTTGTATTTATTGAGAATCTCCGGATTAAGTGAATCACAGTCTCCCACGATAGCAAATGGTTTAAGTCCGAATTCAATAAGGGATCGGGCTGCCCCGTCACAACATATTATATGTGAAGCACTCTGTAAATAAGCCAGAGCTGTCTTATGAGCCGGAAATGATCCATTGGCAAGTATAACTGTTTCTGAAGTCATCGCGATAAAGATACATTTTTTCCTAAAATTTCTTTTTTTTGATATTTTTGCATAACTCTAAAAATTTTCAACTATGCGTACTTTCATAACTTTCATTGTCATTACAGGATTGCTTGCAGCATGTACACAGAGTTCTTCGACCAGGCAGGGCGGGAAAATCACTGAAGAGGTTGTCAGCAGCGTTGAAGGGTATTTAAAGAATAAACTGAAGGATCCTCATATATCGGTTGATTCAGATGGCATGATAAGTGTTTCAGACGTGGAGTCGGGTTTTGGATTCAATCCGTCTAAAATTATTCTTGGTGAAATTGATGAGAACGCCGGCACTGATGCAATAGTGCCAATGTATGTATTCAGAGGGCGATCGTTTATGGGATTCGAACATTTGATCTTAATACATTCCGGAGAAACATTTGTGGTTGTCAAAACCATGAATAATATTTTAAATGTTATTGAAATAAAAGACAGGAAGATAATTGCCGAAGTATCGACAGTTTCTCCGGATTCTCCCGGTTTTGGCTGTGACCAGTGCAGGGAAGTAGTTCAATATCGCTACAGGGATGGCGATCTGGAAAGAGTCGAATAGTAATGAAAAAGGGGCTTATCCAGCCCCTTTTTCTATAATCGTAATAAATAATACTACAGGTAATCAGGATTCTGTACAAGGACATCTGGCTGCAGATCAAGCTGAGTCTGTGGTACAGGCTGGTATTTATCCTTGTTGCTGAAAGATGCCCCATCCATAAAATCTCTTATTCTGAGATCGCCTTCAGCAAAATCATTCAGAGTCTGAACCATATCCACTCTCATTCCGGCAGGAAGATTATCCCAGCGCCTGAGGTCGAAGAAACGCATTCCTTCTGTGGCAAATTCGAGTCTCTGTTCCCATTGAACAGCCCTCATTGCCTCTTCCTTGGTGGCAAATGCAGGGTACTGTCCGCAAAGATAGTTTGCTGCAGGTTGTGTCCAGTCAACAGATCCGCCAACTAAATAATCGGCATCCGTAGTACCTACGCCATATGGATAGACAGATGCAGGAAGCTCGGTTATCGTAACTCTTCCCATTACAACCTGGTTGTCAGCCCTGTCACGTATCTGGTTTACATAATCACGGGCAGTTACAAGATCATTCTCATAAGCTGCAATTTCGGCTCTCCATAGCAGTACGTGGCTGTAACGCAGGTATCTGAAGTTGTTGGCATTGATACCGGTTTGCCAGCCTGTTGTGGTTGAGAGTGAGTAACGTTCTGATTTTTTGCAGAATGGTTTTGCTGCCGGCATATATGGGCCGCCTTCAGTCTGTTTACGGATCCAGTTGCTGCCACGCATGACACCCCAGTCTTTATAGGGAATACCCCTGCGGCCTACTGTGAAGTCAAGACGAGGATCAAGCAGGTGGGTGGTAGGAACAAAAGTCTGATCAGAAGTTATGTTCTGGTCGTTTTCAAGATCGGTATCATTGTAAGTATCAAACAATGGCAATCCTGCTGCATCAACCTTATGAGCATTAACCAGGTTCTGTGAAGGCTGGTGGAATCCGCAGCACATACCGATGTCACCTCCATGCGGCCAGTTAAGGCCAATACCCATCTCGCCATTTAACGATTCGTTAATATCATTCACGCATGCCTGGATCTCAAAGATTGATTCAGCATTATTATTAGATGCAATGTTGAAGTTATCGATGAAATTAGGCATAAGCGAATATTTACCGCTGGTGATGATATCATTGAGCAACGGTTTTGCTGCTGTATAATTCAGCTCCTGCATATATGCCCTGGCAGCCAGTGCCATTGCGGCATATTTTGTAGGACGGCCAGGTTCTGCCTGTGATGCAGGCAGGTTTTCCCATGCATACTGAAGATCGCTGATTATAAAGTTCAATACCGCTCCGTCAGCATTATCATTTGTAACCAGGGTTGCATCTTCGGTGTCCTCGGTAAGAATAGGAATATAATCACCAAAAACCAGCCATGCTTCAAAATTGAAAAGTCCCCTGAGGAACCTGATTTCAGACCTGAACCGGGTAGCTTCTGCCGCTGTTATGGTCCCGGCATCTTCTGTAGCCTTAATGATATTCAAGGTCTTATTGGCACGGTCAACACCCATTCCGATGTTCAGTCTCCATTTTTCTGCCGGATAATTGTTTGTGGTTGTTACTTCCCATCGCTCAATTTCATTAACAGGAACCTGGTCAGTTTTTTCTGATCCTTTGTATGCATCGTCGGATGCAGCTGATCCATAGGTCCAGTTTTGTATTGATGCACCCCAGGATACGGTCCACAGAGCACTGCCCTTTATCATTCCATAAGTCCCGGTCAATAATGCATCAATACCTTTCGCATCGTAAAAGACATTTTCTGAAGTGGAGCCCCACGGCGATTTTTCCAGAAATTCCTCTGAACAAGAATAACTCATGGTCAATAAAAGTATGACTATTATTATCGATAGTTTTTTCATATTAGTTTTTTTAAAAAATTATAAATCATTTTCTCATTATAAACCAAGATTTATACCAAACATGATCTGGCGCGGTGTAGGCCATGCACCCAAATCCATGCCCATGTCATCACCTGAATTATTTAATTCAGGGTCAAGTCCACTGTACTTGGTAAGGGTAAACAGGTTGGTAACCTGAACATATATGCGTAAGCTCTTGACCTGAACTTTGCTCAGGATGCTTGATGGCATAGTGTAACCCAGTCTTAAGGTCTTAAATCTCAGGAAAGAACCGTCTTCAACAAATGCTGTTGACGGCTGCTGAGAAACGGATTCCTGATCCAGCTTGGGAAGCCTGGCATCTGCATTGCTTGCAAGTTTTGGACTGCCCCATGTTTCATATAGTGCAGAATGGCTCAATCCTCCGTTGAACATACCGTAGTCGATCCAGCGGGTAACATAGTTAATCATATCATTACCATAGCTTCCATAGAAGAACATGTTAAGATCAAAATTGGTATAGGTAAGATCGATATTCAAACCACCTGTAAGATCGGGATGAGGGTTGCCGATATATACCATATCGTCAGGAGTGATAATACCATCAGTTTCATCCATAACACCATCGTCATCAGTATCCACTGTAAGCTGGTCTTTATATTTGAAATGTCCGGCTTCATTGTAGGTCGTGGCACCATATTGTGGCCAGCTGGCTGCTTCATCATCTGTCTCAAATATGCCTAAAACCTCATATCCGTAGAACTGCGGGAATGATGTCCCAACGGCTGCACGCGTATAGTTCATCTGACGCTGACCTCCTGCAATGATCTCTTCGTTAACATTATCCGAGAGCTTCATAATTTCGTTGACATAACGTGAGACCGTAGCTTTAAGGCTGTAAGTGAATTTACCGCCAAGAGCCTGGTTCTTATAACCCAGTTCAAGATCGAAACCGGTATTTTTCATTTCACCGATATTCACGAATGGAGCTGTAGCAAGTCCCATAACTTCAGGAACGCTCAGCCGGTAAAGCATATCGGAAGTATTCCTCTGCCATATATCAAATGAAAAGCTCAGCCTGCTGTTCATGAATAGTGCATCCACGCCGGCATTCGTTGTTGATGTGGTTTCCCAGCCCACATCGGGATTGCCCAGGGTTGACGGCTGGAATCCGGCAATAGCGCTGGTATTCGATCCGTCAAGTGCATAAGCAGCCGTATATTTGTCGGATGCAAAAGTTGAATATGAGTTATAATTACCAATCCTGTCGTTACCGGAGAGACCCCAGCCCAGCCTGACTTTCAGGAAGTCAAGCCAGTTCTTTGTGTTGGCCAGGAAATCTTCTTCCGACAACGTCCATGCAACAGAAGCTGCCGGGAATGTACCATAACGGTGTTCAGGGCCGAACCTTGAAGAACCGTCGCGTCGTACTGTTGCTTCAACCAGATATTTTCCCATAAGGTCATAGTTAACACGGCCGAATATTGAGAAGAGCGACCATTCATCACCACTTCCGTCGTTGTCTTTGTTAATTTCACCTGAACCCAGCTGCATATATAACGGATCTTGCGAAAAATACTGGCTCCTGCTGGCATTTGACCAATCATACTTGCTGGCAATAGCTTCTGTACCTGCTACAACGTTAATTTTATGAATACTGCCAAATGTGGCATTGTAATTAATTGTATTGGTCCAGTTCCATTGCAGGGCATGGTTCATGTCAACCCTCATACCGTTCACTTTGTTTGGCTCGGAGTGCTCGAAACTTGGAATGGTATAACCTTTGTAATTCCACTGTCCGAAATTATATCCGAGTAAGCTCTTCGCTGTAAGTCCTTTTAATATTGTGACCTCTCCAAAGAAGTTACCCAGAATCCTTGCCCACACACCGTTGTTATTCTGATCTCGGGTCAGATAGGCTACCGGGTTACCGAAATTACCCATTTCTGCAGCCCTGGAGCCGGCAAAATTACCAGCAATGTCATATACAGGGCAAATAGGCTGAGCACGATAGGCATGTGAGATATTAGTGCCTTCACCATTATCGCCGAAATTACCATGTTCATCGATATAAACCACCTGCAGAGATTGACCGGCTTTAAACCAGTCGTTGAATTTTGCATCAGAGTTCATCCTGAATGTATACCTTTTGAAATTGGTATATATCAAAAAGCCATCTTCATTCAGATAATTACCTGAAAATGAATATGTTGCATTTGGACCACCACCTCTGACAGAAAGGTTATACTCCTGAATTATACCATTCCGGTAAATTTCATCGTACCAGTCTGTCCCGGTCTTATTGGCTTTAAAAATCTGATAGTCAGGATATTTATAAAGGGTAGGATCAACAGATGCAGCGCCTTCCATGGTACCGGCCGGCAAAATATAATCAGGAATCACCGGAGTAGCTCCGTTACCGTATTGTGCATGAGCAGTTGTAACGCCAGTGTTGGCACGCATAAGCCATACTGCTTCGGCATACTCCGATGTATTCAGCATATCATATTTAGTGATTGCTTTGGTAATGCCCGTTCTTATACTGAACTCAATATTAGGCTGCTGATTAATAGCACCCCTCTTGGTAGTGATAATAACAACACCGTTTGCACCCCTTGAACCATAAATGGCTGCTGAAGCAGCATCTTTCAGAATTGAGATAGACTCAATATCGTTGGGGCTTATATTGTTTCCTGGCGAAGATGGTACACCATCAATAATGTACAACGGATTAGGATCGTTAATGGTTCCAATCCCGCGGATACGGATGGTTGCATCACCACCGGGCCTGTTTGACGATGTAACGGTTACACCTGATGCCTGTCCCTGCAAGCGGCTCATTGCTGTCGGAGCAGTTGATACTGTCAGCTGTTCGGATGATACTGTGGAAATAGAACCGGACAGGTCCCTCTTACGCTGTGTGGTATAACCTGTAACCACAACTTCCTGAAGAGCCAGTACGTCGGAAATAAGGATCACATCTATCACGCTCTGTGAACCGACTGTGACAACCTGGGTTACATAGCCGATAGATGAAAATTCAAGCACTGCTGTTGGACCTGATACTCTTAGTGAGTAACTTCCATTGATGTCAGTGATTGCTCCGATCGTAGTTCCCTGGACGGTAACGTTTACGCCCGGCAGAGGTCCCTCCTCTTCAGCAGTAACTCTCCCGGTGATGGTCCTTTCCTGACCAAATAAAATGCCAACGGAAAGTACCATGCTAAATACAAACAGCGCAAAGCGCCGTGCATTGGTAGAAATTTGCATAGTCATTTTTTTTAAGGTTAGTTAGGTTCTGTTCTATTTATTTTTCTAGCTTTCGCTAAAGTATCTCAAAGATAATAAATAAAAAATCTTATAAGCAAGAGTAAAACTATTTTTTTTAGCATGTTAAAAAAAAAAATGCGCAATTCACCACAAGTCATTGCACATAAGCATATTACGGCCGTCAAAAAAATAATATAATTTTGTATTTTTTACTCTGCATACCCCAAAAAACCGCATAATCATGTATTTTAGAAATCACTTTTTCATCCACATCATGCAGATATCTTTACTTATCTTTATTATTTTTGGCAGACCTATTTATTTAATGTATGAGGATATTGATTGTAGAGGATGAACCCAAAGTGGCATCATTCATCAGGAAGGGACTGGGTGAAAGCCATTTTGATGCAGAAATAGCATATGACGGAACATCCGCAGAAAAACTGGCCAGGCAGTATAAATATGATCTTTTTATACTTGACATTATAATCCCGGGGATTGGCGGCCTGGATCTTTGTAAATTACTCAAAAAAACACATCCCGGTGTGCCTGTGCTTATGCTTACTGCCCTCGGAACAACTGATGATAAAATACTCGGGTTTGATGCCGGAGCAGATGACTACCTCGTTAAACCCTTTGAATTCAGGGAACTGCTGGCAAGAGTAAAGGTGCTGCTGAAAAAAGGAAATCAGCCGGCAGACACGGTAAACAGACTTGTAGTCGGCGACCTTGAACTTGATCTTGATAAAAAAACAGCCCGGAGAGGAGACAATCCCATTGAACTGACTGCCAGGGGATTCTCTTTGCTTGAATACTTCATGAGAAACAGCGGGCGGGTCCTTTCACGTAATGATATCGCCGAAAAAGTCTGGGATATAAGTTTTGACTTCAGTACAAATATTGTTGATGT
>CAZKWD010000062.1:0-9289 GCA_964556175.1 uncultured Rikenellaceae bacterium | reverse complement strand
AGAAGAAGAAAAAGGGGAGGTCAAAAAAGAAGAAGAAAAGGAAGAAGAGACAGAACCTGAAGCCAGGGAAGAAAAAAAAGAAGGAATAGAACCTGAAGTTGCAGAAGAAGAAAAGAAGGAAGTAGAGGCAGAAAAGGATACTGAAAAGGGAGAAGAAAAAGAGAAAGATGCAGAAGGTGTCATTAAAAAAGCAAAAAGTAGAGCAAGAAAAATTCATGAGGCTGAGTCGAAAGAAGAAGAGGTAAAGGAGGAGGTATCAGCAGATGCTGATGATACAGCTCTTCCACCGGTTGATTATTCTAGTTTTTCGACAAATGAGCTGGTGGAAACATTGGCACTTCTTATTGAAAACAGGCCGCCTGCTGAGATAAGAGGTGATATAGACCGGATAAAGACTCTTTTTTATAAAAAGCTTAAGATCGAAACTGAGGAGAGAAAAAAGAAATTCCTTGATGAGGGGGGCAAAATTGAGGAGTATCGTGCATGGGTCGATCCGCAGGAAGAAAAAGTGAAGCACCTCCTTGAGAAATACAAGGAAAGAAAATCTGATTTCAACCGGGTACAGGAAGCAGAGAAATTTGAAAACCTTAAGAAAAAATATGACATAATTGACAGGATAAAGGAACTTGTCAATCGTGAGGAATCAATCAATAAGACATTTCAGGAATTCAGATCACTCCAGAATGATTGGCATTCCATTGGTATTGTTCCACAAAGTGCTTTGAAAGACCTTTGGGAAAACTACCACCATAATGTTGAAATATTCTATGATTATATAAAGATCAACAAGGAACTGCGAGACCTTGATCTTAAAAAAAACCTTGAGGCAAAGATCCTGTTATGCGAAAAAGCGGAGGAGCTTTTCCTTGAACCAAACCCGGTGAATGCCTTCAAATTGCTGCAGGAATATCATAATCAATGGCGTGAGATAGGCCCGGTGCCCCAGGAATCGAAGAATGAGATATGGGAGAGATTTAAGGAAGCCACCGCACAGATAAATAAAAGGCATCACGAGTATTTTGAAAAGCAGAAAGAAGAACAGCGCAAAAACCTTGGAGCCAAGATTGCCATTTGCGAGGAGGTAGAAGCCATTAATGTTCTTGAAATCCGCAATTTCAAGGAGTTTGATGAAAAAGCAGAAAAAATTATCGCTTTGCAGAAAATGTGGAGAACAATAGGATTTGCTCCTAAAAAACAGAATAATAAGGTATATCAAAGATTTCGCGATGCCTGCGACACTTTTTTTGAAAAAAAGAGAGGATTTTATGCCAATAATAAGGAGCAGCAGCAAAACAACCTCCAGTTGAAAATTGAATTGTGTATTCAGGCCGAAGCACTCCAGGATAATACAGACTGGAAAACTACATCTGATGCTCTTATAAGATTACAAAAAGAATGGAAAGAGATAGGACCGGTACCAAGAAAACAATCAGAAAAATGCTGGAAACGCTTCAGAAAAGCATGCGACCATTTCTTCAACAAAAAGGCCGAACACTTTGCTGAGCTTGACACTTCCTATGAAGATAATCTAAAAGAAAAACATACTCTTATTGACGAACTTGAAAAATTTGAACCGGGAACTGATGTTCAGGCAGCATTCGAACGCCTCAAAGAAATACAGAAAAAATGGACTGAGATAGGATTTGTGCCTTTCAACATGAAAGACGAAATTACAAACCGCTACAGAAATGCCCTGAATAAAGAATTTGACAAGCTGAAAATAGGTGATGAGGATAAAAGCATTCTGAAATATAAGAATAAGCTTGAAAACCTTCGTGCTAATCCCAAGGCTTCAAGAAAGTTAAGAAATGAAAGGGAGAAATTTGTTACAAAGATAAAGCAGTTTGAGGGTGATATTGTACTGTGGGAGAATAATATAGGATTCTTCGCAAAATCTCCTAATGCTGAAACCATGATACATGAGGTGGAAGAAAAAATAGATCATGCAAAGAAAATGATCAAGACACTGGAGGAAAAGGTCAAAATGATTGACCAGTCAGGCCTTGATGAATGATAGGGATAATTTCAAATGATCATTAATTGAATTTTTTATTTTGAAAAAGGTTAAATATGTATTCATTACCGGTGGCGTTGCCTCTTCCCTCGGAAAAGGCACTATTTCTGCATCTCTGGCCTTACTCCTGCAGGCTCGTGGTCATTCGGTGACAATACGGAAGCTGGATCCTTATATAAATGTTGATCCCGGAACCCTCAATCCCTATGAACATGGCGAATGCTTTGTCACTCTTGATGGAGCAGAAACAGATCTCGACCTGGGTCATTATGAGAGATTTCTGAATATCCCTACAAGCAAAACCAATAATGTGACAACCGGCAGTGTATACCGATCGGTGATTGACAAGGAAAGAAGAGGCGATTACCTGGGTAAAACAGTCCAGATAATCCCTCATATCACAGATGAAATCAAACGCCGGATAAAACTTGTGAGCTCAGGCGATAAATTTGATATCGTTCTGACTGAAATAGGAGGAACTGTTGGTGACATAGAATCTTTACCATATATAGAATCAGTCCGCCAGATGAAGTGGGAACTTGGGGCACAAAACTGTATTGTGATTCACCTGACACTTGTACCGTTTCTCTCAGCAACAGGTGAGTCAAAAACAAAACCAACACAACATTCTGTAAAACTTCTTCTTGAAGAAGGAATCCAGCCCGATATCCTGGTACTGAGAACCGACAGGAATCTTAATAAAGATATTAAAAGAAAAGTCGCTCTTTTCTGTAACGTTGAGGAAAATGCCGTTGTGGAGTCAGTAGATGTATCGACGATCTACGAGGTGCCATTAAAAATGCTCGAAGAAAAACTTGACCAGACAGTATTACGTAAACTTGGTCTGCCAATCGGGAATAAGCCTCCACTGACAGAATGGAGGCGGTTCCTTAACAGACTTAATAATCCAAAACATTCGGTAAAAATTGGATTAGTGGGTAAATATGTAGAGCTGGCTGACGCATATAAATCAATCTCTGAAGCACTCATACACGGCGGGTCCACTAATGAATGTGAAATCGATGTTGATTTTATTCAATCGGAAGATATCAATGAAAAGAATGTTGAGGAACGACTCAGAGGTCACAATGGCATTCTTGTTGCACCGGGATTTGGATCCAGGGGAATTGAAGGGAAGATAGCTGCAGCCAGATATGCCAGGGAAAATAATATACCTTTTTTAGGTATTTGCCTTGGTATGCAGTGTGCCGTAATTGAATTTGCCAGAAACGTACTTAAACTCGGAGGAGCACATTCAACAGAAATTGATATCAAAACAAAATACCCGGTAATCGACCTTATGGAAGAACAGAAAAGCATAATCTATAAAGGCGGAACAATGCGACTTGGCGGTTATAAATGCATTATCAGCAAAAATTCTAAGACATTTGAGGCATATGGCAGGACTGAAACCGTTGAAAGGCATCGTCACAGGTATGAATTCAATGACCGGTACCTTGATCAGTTTAAAAACAAAGGAATGATACCTGTTGGAATTAATCCTGAATCAGGATTGGTCGAGATAATCGAACTTGCTGAACATAAATGGTTTGTGGGGGTTCAATTTCACCCGGAATACAGCAGTACTGTCATAAATCCGCATCCGCTCTTTGTTAAATTCATAAAAGCGTGTATCGATAAATAGGTAAATGTGATGTGGAATTAATAATATTTTATTGAGAAAGAATGGGAATGGACAAAAATACGATTATAGGTATTATCCTGATTATAGCAATCTTCATTGTTACAAGTGTTATAAATAACAGCCGGCATACCAAGGCTTTTGAGAAAGCAGTAGCAGTAGCAGAAGCTGAAATATCTAACGGTAACCTGGAACGGGCAAGGACAGAATATGTAAATGCCCTCAGGTATAAACCCAATAACCAGGAAGTTCTTGAAAAGATCAGTGAGCTGAATATTAAGCTTGGAATAACACCGGATGAGCCGGAAAAGGATACAACACAGGTTGAAAAATTCCTTGCAGAGTCTCCAGTTGTTACTGCACATGCTCCTCCGGATGCAAGCCAGTATGGTGCTTTTGCAGAAGCAGCACAGGGTAGTGAAGAGTTAATAATACTTGAAAATAACAAGATTGAATTAAAGATATCTCCAAGGGGTGGACGAATATATTCTGCACGAGTGAAAGATTATACTACACATGACTCGCTTCCGTTGATACTTTTTTCGGGTGATTCAACAAATTTTGGCTTTAATTTCTTTACCGCTGACAACAAAGTTGTACTGACTAATGAACTCTTCTTTACTCCGGAAAGTGAAAAGAAGCATTTTATAGTCGAGTCTGAGCCTCAGAGTGTTGTTATGAGACTTCCGGCTGGCGATGACAGGTATATAGAATACAAGTATACCCTGGCTCCTGAAAAATACAGCGTCGACTTTAATGTTACCTTTAAAAACCTTAATGATATTTTACCAGCCAATCAGAATAGTATAACTCTCGACTGGCGGATGTATATACCTCAACAGGAGAGGGGACGAGAGAATGAAGAGAATTATACAACAATTAAATATAAATACTACCAGGATGAGGTTGCTCAAATAAGACTCCGGCAGCAGAAGGAGCTTGAAGAGGAGGATATAACCACAAAACTCAGCTGGGTTGCTTTCCAGGATCAGTTTTTTTCATCAGTTCTCATAACCGATAATTTTTTCCTGAATGGCATGGTTACTTCCACTAAAACTCTTACATCGGAAAAGTATATCCGCTATTTTACTGCCGAAGTAGGGGTGCCGTTTGATCCGGGACCGGAAACTACAATAGCTATGAGATTATATTATGGGCCCAACCATATCTCCACACTGAGAAAGGAGGGCCTGGAGCTTGATAAAATTGTCTTCCTTGGTAAAAATATAATTGGATGGATCAGTCGGTTTGTCATTATTCCTGTTTTTAACTGGCTTGAAAAATACATAAAAAGCTATGGTCTTATAATCCTCATACTTACTCTCTTAATTAAGATTGTACTTTTCCCCTTAACATTTAAATCATTTCAGTCGCAGGCAAAAATGCAGGTTTTAAAACCGATGGTTGAGGAGCTTGGGAAGAAATTCCCGAAGAAGGAAGATTCGATGAAGAAGCAGCAGGCAACAATGGATCTATACAAAAAAGCAGGAGCAAATCCGATGGGAGGATGTCTGCCGATGCTCCTGCAGTTCCCGATCCTTTTTGCCATGTTCAGGTTCTTCCCTGTGTCAATAGAGCTGAGACAGGAACACTTTTTATGGGCAACTGATCTCTCTACTTATGACTCAATTCTGGATCTTCCGTTTAATATACCCATCTATGGCGACCATGTAAGTCTTTTTACACTCCTGATGACAGCTTCATCATTGCTGACAATGAAGATGACCGGCTCATCTCCGGGCCAGGATCAGCCTGGAATGAAGGCTATGATGTATATGATGCCGGTAATGTTCATGCTTATCCTTAATAAATTCTCGGCAGGACTGACCTATTACTATTTCCTGGCTAATATATTAACATATTTGCAAAACATTATTTCCAAACGTTTTATTAATGAGGATAAATTACTGACAACCCTCGCAGAAAACAGAAAGAAACCGGCAAAGAAATCAAAATGGAAGCAACGGCTTGAACAGGCTGCAAAACATAGAGGTATATCACCTCCTAAAAGATAGTCTTTTCTGTAATATTTAGAATTGTATCCACATTAGGTTTAACCTGATATTTCTTACTGTGATTTTGAAATACTTAAGGGGCTGTCAGGTAGGCTGACCAGAAAATGAAACTGTTACTTTTTAGTTAAAAAACATTAAAAGAAATAACTACTTTAGGAAAATAGCCTATTTTTATTTGATCATTAATCGGTCTAATGGGGAAAAAATTCAAAAACAAAGATTTAGCAGCTAAACTTGGAGTCTCGGGCACTCTTGTATCGCTTGTACTTAATAATAAAGCTGACCAGCATGGAATAAGGAAGGATACCCAGGAAAAGGTTCTTGCTATGGCCAGACAAATGGGATTCTTTAATGCACCTGATGAAAAGGAAGCGACCTCACCGGTCGAAGAAAAACCCGGTGTTATAGGGATGATAGTACCATCTATGAGTGATCCCTTTATTACAGGAATAACACCTTATCTTCAAATAGCCTTTGCAAGTATCGGCCTGGGATTTTCAGTAATTACTAAAGATCCGGATGATCAGAGATATGACAGATTAACCAATGCTTTCAGAAAGTTTTTCAGTGGACTGGTCCTTGTAGGTGATGCTGCAGATGATTCTACTATCCGAACACTGCGTTCTGCTGAATATCCCTTTATACTTCTCGAGAAATCAGTGAAAACCCTGCGGCTGAGTACAGTCACTACCGATTTATCCTCCGGTGCCAGACTTATTGCAGAACATTTAGCAAAACTGGGTTATAAAAATATTATCATAGCAACTGACCGCAAATCGTTCAAAACAGATGCAAATACTCTGAATGAAATTGAAAATGCACTCGGTCAGATCGAGAGTATCAACACACCCGCTATTATTGACATTGATATCAAGGGAACAAGAGATGATATCGATTTTTCTGATCTGGAAAAACTGCTGCGGCCTCCCTTTCGTGCTGATGTTATTATTGCTCTTCATGCTTCTTTTGTATATCCGCTAATGTCTTTTATAAGAAAAAGAAAATTACGTGTTCCTCAGGATGTTGCTATAATATCAATGGAAGAAGGAACAGGCTTTGATTTAATGCTCTCTCCGATAACATGCCTGAGGAAACCTCTGCCGGGGATGGCAATTAAAGTCGCAAATATGATATGGTCGGAGGTAAAAAACTCAGGAAAAAGCAAATTCAAACGTCAGGTTAATTTGACCCCGGAGCTTATTATAAGAAATTCCTGCGGTACTCTCTAAAATAAATTCACCTATATTTGTTTTGTTTTAAAAATTCCTGCCTTATTGAATACTGTCCTTCAACGGCAATTACATGTCTTGATAACAATTTGTTTTATATCAACTCTGATAATCTCATGTGTTGGCAGGAAGAATAATAATTCTGAATCCGGAGCACCGAAAGGTGAGGGAATCGTAACCATAGCAGAAAGATTTTCTATTGAAAAGACCGATAGCTGCACCATACTGACAATAAATGATCCATGGCAGGGAGCGGCAGGTATAAAACATATATACTACCTGATAAGCAGAAACAGCGACATAACCCTGGGAGTAAATCCATCAGAAGTTATTTATATTCCGGTACAAAAAATCATTTGCATGTCAACGACACATCTTGCAATGGTGGCTGCCCTTGATGAGCGCCATGCTATTGCCGGAGTATCAGGAACAGGTTATATATTTGATGAAAAGATTACAGCCATGATAGAGGCGGGACTGATAAACGATATAGGTTATGAATCGGGATTGAATAACGAATTGATTATAAAGATCTCTCCTGATTTGATCATATTGTATGGAATAGGCAGTGAATCAGTCGGTTATATTAGTAAATTAAGGGAACTCGGCACACAGGCTATGTTTAATGCGGATTATCTCGAGGAGGATCCCCTTGGAAAAGCAGAATGGATAAAATTATTTGGTGCATTGTTTTGCAAAGCGAAAATGGCTGATTCAATTTTTACATCAGTTATTACATCATATAATCAGATAAAAGAATATGTAAAGCAAACCGCAGGTGAAATACCAGATGTCCTTCTCGGACTTCCTTTCCGGGATGCCTGGTATATTTCTCCGGGCAATTCTTACATAAGCAGAATAATTCAGGATGCAGGAGGAAGCTATCTGTGGCATGATACCGAATCATCAGTTTCGATGCCATACGGTCTGGAGGATGTGTTTCTGAGAGCTCTTGAGGCAGATTACTGGCTGAATACAGGAACTGCCCGTTCAAAAAATGAAATAGCTTCCATTGATCAGCGGCTTAAGAATTTACCATGTTTTATTAACGGTAATTTGTACAATAACAATAAGAGAATATCCCCGCGAGGAGGTAATGATTACTGGGAAAGCGGTGCTCTTTACCCTGACCTGATTCTGAAAGATATTGCAACAATATTGCATCCTGAATTATTTGAAAATAAGGAGCTATTATATTACCAGAAAATAGAATAACAAGGATACCGGTGAAAAATGATAATAAAACAATAGCTGTAAAAATGCTGGAACCGGGAGGTAATATCACACCGGTCTTTATCGTGCTGGCTGCTATCCTGATTATTGCCTTTATTCTTGATATTCTTCTCGGATCGGTGGCTATTAAACCTGCAGAGATATTCAGGGTTTTTACCGGTAATGCAGATACAAATATTGAAACCATAATCCTCAGATTCAGACTGCCAAAAGCTATAACTTCACTTGTGGTAGGTATAGCTCTGTCATTAAGTGGACTACAGATGCAGACAATTTTCAGAAATCCAATGGCCGGACCTTATGTCCTGGGAGTAAGCTCAGGGGCAAGTCTGGGCGTTGCCCTGGTAATACTGGGTTTTTCCGCAAGTTTTGTTCCCGGGAACCTGCAGAATCTTGGAAACTGGGTGCTTGTAATATCGGCATGGGCGGGAGCGGGAGCAGTAATGATACTGATCATGTTTATCTCATCCCGAATTAAGGAGATTATGACAATCCTGATCATCGGGATAATGCTGGCAAGTGGTATCTCGGCAATTGTCAGTATAATGCAGTATTTCAGTAGTGAAACTATGCTGAAAACATATGTAATCTGGACAATGGGAAGCCTCGGTAACCTCTCAGGCGGACAACTGAAAGTACTTACAATTACAGTTGCTGCAGGTACAATTTTAAGTATAGCTTCCGTTAAAATGCTAAACGCTTTGCTTCTAGGGGAGAATTATGCAGGCAGTATCGGCTTGAATATCAGGTTATCACGATTGCTGATTTTTGCCTGCACGAGCATACTGGCAGGAAGTGTTACAGCTTTCTGCGGCCCGATAGGATTTATTGGGATTGCGGTTCCTCATATTGCAAGGAACCTGTTCAGGAGTTCTGATCACAAAATATTGGTCCCTGGAACAATCATGGCAGGTGGGATTATCATGCTTATCAGCGACATTATATCGCAGCTTCCCGGTAACGAAAATATCCTTCCGGTGAACTCTGTTACATCGCTGATCGGAATCCCGGTTGTGATATGGGTAATACTTCGCAGAAGGAAAGAAACTGGTATATTCTGATGGATACAGAAAGCAATAAAATTATAGTACTCGAGTCATTACGGATCGGTTATGCTTCAGGGAAGCATACGAAGGAGCTTATACCTCCAATTACG
>CAZKWD010000061.1:0-9297 GCA_964556175.1 uncultured Rikenellaceae bacterium | reverse complement strand
AATATAGCTGCTTTTTTATTTTGAATACACAAAGTGTTTTATAAGAAGCTATTTTGTTATTTATTAAGAATCATGCATAAACAAAAAATCCCGCTGTCATTTCGGGATTTAAGTATAAATAGAATCAATTATTAATTATTTTATTTTTTTTAGCCAGTCTTTGAAGTCTTTTAATGTTATTCCTAACGTAATGCAGTTTGTATGAATATGGCATAATGGAACTTCCTTAAAATTAGTGACTAATGTACATGGTCGATTTAATGAATTAGTCGAGCCATCAGGATAATCCCACAGATCATGACTATTATTCGATCTTTTATATACTAACCCTTTGTTTTTAAAAAAATCTTCAACAGTTTTTTTGGGATATGAACGCTGACCCATGTAAAAATTATTATACTGGAAGTTGGATTTGTTCTGTAAAATCAGAAGTAATAAGATTACTTAGTCTGCTTATTTTTCCTTTTAATAATGGTGGTTTATAGCTGACTTGCGGTTTTTGCTTCAACGTCCAGCCAAGGGATAACAATACCTTTTCAAGAGTTCCTTTTTTTTGCGTTTCCTCAATAAAAATATTTAAAGCATCATTAAAATTCTCTTTCGCCTCTTTCTTAGTCTTACCGTAAGAAGATAATTCAAGAGCAGGACAATAAGCTACAAATAGATTATCTTCTTTTAGTATCAACACAATAACACCCACAGAAATATGATTTCTATTTTTCGTGATGATATTCTTCGAATACATAGATTTTGATTTTATCCCCTTTTTATAATAAACGAATTACAGGATGAAATAGTTGCACAATTATACAATAAAATTATATCAAACAAATCATTTAATCAAATATATATTAGATATCTAATTTCAACTTTTAAAAAGATTTTGATTTCTTTTTGTACTTAACTAAGCCTATTTTAGTCACTTTACCTGGCGTATAGTCGTCTGATATTTCCAGCAAAATTGATCATCCCGACCTGATTCTTAAGAAGACCAGATCTGAATAATGCACATCGGGTTGGAATTGTTTTATGGATGAATGGAAAAAAAGAGGAAGCAATGAGATGGAGGAGCAGGGGGAGCTTTAGGAATTAAGACATAAAAACATCAAGACATTCAGACAAATTTTCATCCCCCCTTCAGCTTCCTGATCTCATTAAAATGATCCATGCCCATCTTCTCGATTTCAATGCGTTTTTTCTGGCGGTAAGCTTCGAATTCTATTTTGAGCTCATCAAGATCCTTTTTTGTTCTGAGCATCACAGTAAGGTTTCTTTTAAATACAAGGAAACCCAGTGCAAGAAGAGAGAGCAGGATACCCACTATGACCCACATTATTGAATTGTAGGCGGTTTTATTAAGGTTCATACCAAGAACACCAATATTTTCTTTTGTGCTGACAGCCTCCGCAAGCAGACTCTTTGTATCAGTGAGAGATATTGTAAGTGAATCAATCCGTGCAAGGAGATTTTTATTCATCCCTGCGAGGATGGTTACCTGTCCCTGTACCTTTAAGAGAGAATCGACTGCATTTCTTTTTATCATCTGGAACATATCCTCACGGATCGCCCGGTAATTCTCATATATTCTCGTCCTCTCCTCAAGGTAATTCATCTGTTCCCTGATAGTACCCTGTTCAAGTATTTCGGGCATGGGGCTTTGTCCAATGCTCTTGATAGTGCCTGTAAGAATAATAATAACGGTAACTGTGAATCTTAAAAATAGTTTTGTCATAACTGTTAATAAAAAGTTAGGCTGTAAAGATAATAGCAATCTCTGTTCAGTTTGAACGAAAGATAACTGTAATTTTAATAAATATTTTTATAAATTGAACTCCAATTAACATAATTCAGGGTAACCACTATGAGGATTCCAAATCATACCGGATTTGATAACGAAAAATACCTTAAGGAACAGACTGCCTCTATTCTTGAAAGAGTGAACAGGTTTAACCATAAACTATATCTGGAATTCGGGGGCAAGATACTGTATGATTATCATGCCGCCAGGGTACTGCCGGGATTTGATCCCAATGTTAAAATGCGGCTTCTGCAAATACTAAAAGACAAAATCGACGTGATAATGTGTATTCATGCAGGAGCCATTGAAAGGAATAAGATCAGGGCCGATTTTGGAATAACTTACGATGCCGATACATTAAAAACCATTGATGATTTCAGGGAATGGGGAATAGATATCACTGCTGTAGTCATTACGCGTTATCAGAATCAACTGCCTGCAAAAGCTTTTAAGAACAAACTCGAGCTGAGGGGTGTCAAAGTATATGTACATTATCCAACAAAAGGATATCCCACTGATGTTGACCAGATTGTCAGTGACCAGGGATACGGGGTAAACGAATACATAACAACCACCAATCCTATTGTAATAGTTACAGGGCCGGGACCGGGCAGCGGCAAACTTGCAACCTGCCTGTGCAATCTGTATCATGAATATAAAGACGGAGTTAAGGCCGGGTATGCTAAATTCGAAACATTCCCGATTTGGGACCTGCCTGTCGATCATATGGTAAATCTTGCCTATGAAGCCGCCACTGCTGACCTGGAAGACAGAGTGTTGATTGATGAACATCATCTGAAAGCATATAATGTAAAGACTGTAAACTATAACCGTGATATTGAGGCATTTCATCTGCTCAAAAGGATCATTGAAAAAATAACCGGCGGTGAATCAATGTATCAGTCTCCTACTGATATGGGAGTAAATCGTGCCAGCGCGGGAATTGTGGATGACAGCATAATAAAAGAAGCCTCATACCAGGAGATCATCAGGAGATACTTCAGGTGTGCAGTGGAATATGTCATGGGACTTGTTGATAAAGAGACACTTAGCCGGATCACTACAATAATGAACAATACAGGAGCAAAGGCTGAGGACCGTAAAGTGGTGGTGCCTGCCAGGGAGGCTGCAAAAGAGGCTGAAAAAAGCGGCAAAGGCAATGCAGGAATCTTTTGCGGCGCCGCAATAGAATTGCATGACGGGACAATTATTACAGGTAAAAACTCACCGCTGATGCATGCATCCTCAAGCCTGGTTCTGAATGCCGCCAAGCATCTGGCCGGACTCCCCGATAAGATGTACCTTCTGCCTGAAAATATAATTGACTCGGTAACACATCTGAAAAAAGATATATTGAACGGTAAAATGGTCAGCCTGGATATGGATGAAACATTGATAGTACTTGGCATAAGCGCTTTATCTAATCCGGCAGCAAAAATGGCATTGGAGAACCTGAAATTAATGCGCCACTGCGAAGTACATCTGACTCATATTCCTACGCCGGGCGATGAAGCAGGATGGCGGAAATTGAAGGTAAACCTGACATGCGATCCGGAATTTTCGAGTAAGAGTTTGTTTATCAGTAGATAAATACACGGCGACCGGCTTGAGGATAACACGCTTTGCACACCGAAACTCAGTAAAGGTGGAATCGCACGATCGCACGATCGCAAGATTGCAAGATTGCAAGATTGCAAGATCATACAATTGGTCATGGACAATTATCTTAAAAAGCTGATCGAAGGTGGTGAAAATCAACATCTTGACTTTAAATTCTGTGTTACTGACAGCAGAAAGATAGCAAGGACATTATCAGCCTTTGCAAACAGCGATGGGGGAAAAATACTTATTGGAGTAAGGGATAATGGCAGTATAGCCGGAATAAGATCGGATGAAGAAATTTATATGGTTGATACAGCAGAACACCTTTTTTGCAGGCCTGAAATCACTTTCACCATAAAACAGCATATAACCGGTGGAAAAACCATACTTGAGGTTGATGTGATGAAAGGAGATAGAAAGCCATACCAGGTTAAAGATGAAAACGGAAAGTGGCTGTCATACTTCAGGCACAATGATCAGAACCTCTTGGCAAACAGAATATTGCTTCAGGTCTGGAGAAAAGAGAAGAGGAAACAAGGTGTACTGGTAAAATTCAGTAAGGCTGAAAATACACTTATGGATTACCTGAAGAAAAACGGGTCAATTACATTATCACGGTTCAGGAAAATAGCAAAGATCTCATCATACAGGGCCGAATCAATACTGGCTAACCTTATTCTTTTTAACGTCATTATAATGAAAGCCTCGGAAAAGGGATTCAGCTACGAACTTCATCCAACTGGATCTTAAGTCATTTACTTTTCTTCTCCTGATCGTGTTTTTCAACAATAATCGTACAATCCGTTGCCAGCGCTGCTATCACTCCCACAGCAGCAAATATCGGGGCAACAACAACTCCTATGGCGCCTATTGTAAGGGTGAATTCCATGATGATCTCATCCTTTTCGTTTTTAATGATGATCTTTCTTGCATTCCCCTCCTTGATGATCTCCTTGACTTTATTAAGAAGATCATCACCTTTGACTTTGAAGGATTCCCTGTTCGAATTGTTCTTCTCTTTCATTATTAATTCGGTAATGGTTGGAGATGTGAATTTTACGCCACAAGTCTGTAAAATGCAGAAAACATGGAATTTAGCAATCGGAAATTCTATCGGTTGCAATAAATTCAATGGGAACACCTATAAGAGATGAAATATATTCACCGCGCTCAAAAATGTCAATGTCATCCTCCTCATAATACCATTGGATGACAAGTTTTTTGCCGGTTTGAATAACCTGAGTGATCTTCTTCAGCGTATTGGTTAAGATGATTGTATTAAAACTATTCAGGAATTCCAGCGCAATAGTGACTTCTGTTGTTTCAGCCGGATCGAGAATATAGGTATCGATCCAGTCATTGATCTGTTCAGGAGCATTTCTTCTGCTTTCATCAATTGCCCGGCCTTTTATCTTGATGGTTCCTGCAGGATCAAGAATATACTCAGGGATTGTGTTTGTTGGCAAAATATGAACTTTTTCCATTTGGTCAGTTTTTTCAGCCTGTTTATTAAATGCAATTTACAAAAAGTTCTGATATTAGAGAATTAAAAGTTCCAGGTTCCAAATTCCAGGTTCAAAATTTAAAGGATCTCTTCTTTTAAGAAAGCTTCCCAGGAAGATTTCCACTGTTCCATGTGAAGGATTTTGACCTTGCTACCAATACTATTATGCCTGTAGGAAAGGGGAATATCGACTTTAAACCTGCTTTTGAAAATGCAGAACTGGCCGGGATTCAATCACCGTTGTTCAAACCATTATTCTGGGTAAGAGAAAATCAAACAGTAATGCTGAAGTAGACCTCATTTATCAGTACGTGAAATGGTTTGTAGAGAATAATAAACTGTGAACTGTTATTGCATTATACCAGGTAGATACATCAGACTATTGATGAATGTCACGGAAGATCTGCCTGCCGGCAGTCAGGGATCATCTGCATAGTAATCAATTCATAATTCACAAAATAAAAGGGATTTTATCTTTTTAACAGACAGAAAAAATAACTTTGTATAATTGCATCATAAATCATAATAAAAATTTGGCAAGAATAAATGTCCAATAGGATTGCTATAAGAATTTTCGTTACAGGATTAATTTTTCTTTCATCCTCTCAACTATTATTTCCCCAGG
Organism: uncultured Rikenellaceae bacterium; assembly: GCA_964556175.1. Taxonomy (GTDB): domain Bacteria; phylum Bacteroidota; class Bacteroidia; order Bacteroidales; family VadinHA17; genus LD21. The sequence goes on along the minus strand of CAZKWD010000061.1, from coordinate 3,768 downwards.
CAACCGATCAAAGAAATTATCTGTCAATGGACCAGCTAATTGAAAAGTTAGAGCAAAAGTATCCGATACAATTTTTTTACAAATCCGAATGGTTTGAAAACAGAACCTTCAATACTTCCATTCTTGAATTATCCTTTGATGGAGCCCTGGAACAAATTGAAACGACGTCAGAATTATCTGTAATTACCATCGACTCTCTGCTATATGTATTTATTCCTGTAAAACCAATAATAATACCTCCGGCACAAAAGGAAAAGTCAGATGTAGTTATAGTTGGTAATCCGAATGAATATGGGAAATATACTAAAGCGTCACTACATGGAAAGATAATTAATGGAAATGATGGAAGACCTTTGCCAGGGGCATATATTTTCATTGACAAATTAAAGCTGGGTTCACATGCTGATGAGAAAGGAGAATACCATCTTCAGGCTCCTGTGGGTGAGCATATCATCAGGCTGTCTTTTATGGGCTATGATGATAATAGGCAGAAAATTAAACTGGTAAGCGATGGCTTAATTAATTTTGAATTGTACGAAAAATCGGTTAAACTTCCTGAAGTGGTGATTTTTTCCGAACATGTTGAATCAAATGTTACTGCAACTAACATGAGCATTGTCAAACTGGATGTAAAGGGTATAAAGGAACTTCCCCTTACGCTGGGAGGAACTGATATCATTAAGAGTATTACCCTTATGCCCGGTGTTCAGACAATCGGAGAATTCGGAACCGGATTTAATGTCCGTGGAGGAAGTGCGGACCAAAATCTGATCCTGATTGAAGATGTACCTTTATTCAATACATCGCACCTTTTTGGTCTTATTTCAGTAATCAATTCAGATGGCATCTCCGATGTCACATTATTAAAAGCCGGAATTTCAGCAAAGTATGGAGAACGTGCATCATCGGTAATGGATATACGGATGGGTGCCGGTGATCCTGACAAAACGAAGGTTAAGGGTGGAATTGGTATAATTAACAGCACAATATATGTTGAAACTCCCCTTATTGATAAAAAAATCAGCCTGTTGCTGGGTGCCAGAAGTTCTTATTCGAACTGGCTTCTTCACTCCATCCCTGACATCGATTTAATGAACAGCTCTGCACATTTTTATGACGCAAATGCTCTGTTATCCTTTAATTTAAATGCCAAAAATAAAATCAATGTTTTTGCTTATATCAGCAATGATAAATTTGGATTTGCTGAAAATATTGATTATCAGTATAGTAACTTGCTTGGTTCTGCAAGGTGGAGGCATTCATTTAACGATAATCTCTATTTTAACCTGAGTGCAGGTTTAAGCAATTATCATTATCAGGTATCAGAATCCGACACTTCGAGATCATGGGAAGCCTATAAAATTAATTCCGCTGTGCTTTATAAAAATATTAAGTGGAACTTTTCATGGCTTCCAAATGAAAATCATGCTCTTGATTTTGGCATAAATGCTGTTCTTTATAACATCCAACCAGGTAAGTTAAACGGGCTCATTGACAAATCGATAATTAAAACCATTCAAATGCAGCCTGAAAAAGGTATAGAGAATGCAGTCTATTTAACTGATAACATTACTTTATCTCCAAAACTCGCCCTGGATGTAGGTGTACGATATTCTTTGTATTCGTACCTCGGTCCTAATAAAGTCTATATTTATCAGCCCGATTTGTCCCGAACTCCCGAAAGCATAATCGATTCATTAACTTATGGTAATAATAAACCTGTCTGTTGGTATTCAGGATTGGAACCAAGGCTTTCACTCCGGTTCACAATTTCGAATAATAGCTCGGTAAAACTTAGTTATAACAGGATCCATCAGTATATTAACCTGATCTCAAATACTGCTGTAATGGCGCCTTTGGATGTATGGAACCTCAGTTCCCCGAATCTTAAACCGCTCACATGCGACCACGTTGCGATTGGATACTTTCGCAATTTCAAGAATAATACAATCGAAACTTCTGTAGAATTCTATTATAAAAATTTACTGAATACTATCGATTATAAAAATGGCGCAAGGATTCTTCTTAATCCCTATCTTGAAGCAGATCTGACAAATGTCAGCGGGAAGAATTATGGTATTGAATTATATGTAAAGAAGAACTCCGGAAGACTCACAGGCTGGGCCAGTTATACTTTTTCACGGTCGTGGCAGAAAACAAATGCAAGTTTCAACGAGGATCAAATAAATTTCAATCAGCCTTTTCCATCGAACTTTGACAGACCAAACAACCTGATCCTAAATGCAAATTATCATATTTCAAAACGCTGGCGCTTCAACAGTACCTTTACTTACAGTACAGGACGTCCTGTTACATTGCCGGAATTAAAATTCAGTTATCAGGGGTTCCCGTTGCTTTATTATTCAGATCGTAATAAGTACAGGTTGCCCGACTACCATAGACTCGATGTTTCAATAGTTTGTGATGAATCTCTGAAGATAAAGAAAAGATGGAAAGGCAGCTGGACATTTTCCATTATTAACCTGTATGGCAGGAAAAATGCGTACTCGGTATTTTATAAAAGGGAGGCCCACATGGTATCAAATGAATACAGACATTATGATACATATATGTTATACATCATAGGTCGTCCGCTTCCTATGTTGACATACAATTTTACTTTTTAACATGAAACCTGCCATTATAATATTTGTTACAATAATCATTTTTGTAACTTCCTGTTACAAAGTCTATGATCCTCATGTTGACGCAGCAGAAAAAGTATTGGTAGTAGATGGCCTTATAACAAATCAGACAGATGCTTATCATGTGATCCTTACCTATGCCAAGCCATTCAATTCAAGCGAAAAGGCCACTCTTTTAAGTGCTGCCAATGTTAATGTAACCGATAACCTTGGTAATTCCTATATATTCACTGAAAAGGGCAAGGGTGAATACAGATCTGACTCATTGCAGTTTACAGGCATTCCTGGACGTATCTACCAGCTTCATGTTGTTACACCTGATGGTGCAGAATATGAATCGGATCCTCAACGACTTTTTCCGGAGGTCAGCCCTGACAGCGTTTACGCAGAATTTGATACCAAAGAAACTCTGGAAAGATATTCAGGATTAAAAGTATACACACATGGAGCAGATATACTCATCGACCTCCACAATCAGTCCGATACACTTCCCCGATTCAGGATCACGTCAAATCTGGTAATGGAGTATTCTTGGATTTCCTACGGTCAAAAGAATTGGGGTGACGATTTCATCCATTTTGATTTTTATTGCTGGAAGACAGTCAATGCAAATTCCAATTTTAATCTTACAGATGAGGAATATTCTTTAAATTCTGCCTCAATAAAAAAACATCAGGCTTGTTTTTTTGATGATTATTTTTACGTTTTTGCGATGAGTTACGGGCTTGAGGTCAATTGGGACGATACGACTGGTACTCCAACTGAGCGCACTTCGCATGATTTTTTAATTCAGCATCGCATTCTATATTTAAACCAGTACACCCTGAATAATGAAACCTATTTATATTATAAAAGCCTGAATGAGCAGATGCAATCAGAAGAGAAACTTTTTGACCCGATTGCAGCCCAGCTTACCGGAAACATAAAATGCATATCGGATCCGGAAAAAAGTGCAATTGGTTTTTTTGAAGCTTCATCTGTCAGCAATTCCGAATATATCGTTGATTTCCATAATCTGATAAATTCCCAGCCTGCATTAATTAAAAAACCATATATCCTGCCTCCTGAACCTACAGGCTGCCGGGTTGACAGATTAGGAGACAGATCTTATGATGTTCCTTCC
>CAZKWD010000060.1:0-9301 GCA_964556175.1 uncultured Rikenellaceae bacterium | reverse complement strand
TAATTAATAAGGAGTTTACGGTTCTTTTCGGATACACACCAAAGAAGCCATAAACAAGAATATTGATGACTTGGTCGTTCCCGATGACCTTAAAAATGAAGCTATAGGAATTGAAGTTCTCACCACTCAGCCTCATAAGATGGTAAGTCAGACAATAAGAAAAGATAAATATGGCAACAGGATTGACGTCTCGCTTATCGGGACCGTTATCAAGGTGAATGATGAACCTGTGGCAATAATTGGTATTTACCATAACATCACCATAGAAAGAAAAAATCTTCTGCTGCAGGAGATATTATATAATATCTCTTCCGCTGCCCTCAAGCAAATGGACATCAAGGAGATATACCCTGTTATAGTACAGGAGTTGAGTAAGATATGGGATACCAATAATTTCTTTATAGCACTTTATGACAGTGAATCTGAAACACTGTCCCTTCCTTTTTTCGCAGATGAAAAAGATAGTTTTCAGGAGATCCCCATTAAAAAGACAATTACTGGCTGGGTGATAAAGAACGAAAAGCCTGTACTGTTGAAAGAAAACGATCTCAAATTGCTAGAAGAATCAGGAGATATTGAACTTGTTGGCACAGATTGTAAAGTATGGATGGGTGTTCCCCTGAAAGTGGAAAACAGTGTTATTGGTGTAATGTGTCTTCAGGATTATAACAATGAAGATAAATTTTCCCAGGACGACCTGTACGTTCTTGATTTTATTGCAAACCAGATAGCTATTGCAATTCAGCGGAAGATAATGCTTGATAATCTTGTAACAGCCCGTGAGAAAGCTGAAGAGGCAGCACAATCCAAGCAGCTTTTCATGTCAACCATGAGCCATGAGATAAGAACACCTCTAAATGAGGTAATTGGAATTACCAACCTTTTACTACAGGGGGAACCCCGTGAAGATCAGATGGATTATATCAAAACGCTGAGGTTTTCGGGTAATCATCTTCTGACACTTGTAAATGATGTGCTCGATTATAATAAGATAGAATCGGGCAAGATAGTCTTTGAAGAGACAGTTTTCAACCTGAATGACTTCATGGAGGAAATTATGAGATCTTATTCCTTCAGGTCGAAGGCCAAGAACCTTGAATTTAATGTCAAAAAAGAGGGAACTCTTCCGGATGAGGTTATCGGCGACCAGATAAGGCTCAACCAGATACTGTCAAACCTTCTTTCAAATGCACTTAAATTTACGAACCAGGGAAGCATAACTATCACTATCAGGGAGCTTGAAAGCAAAAACAACCAGGTAAATCTGGAATTTGCCGTAAAGGATACTGGAATAGGCATACCAAAGGATAAACATGCCAGCATCTATGAGAGCTACACACAGGCATCATCTGACACTACAAGATATTTCGGAGGGACAGGACTCGGTCTTGCCATAGCCAAAAGACTTGTTGAATTACAGGGTAGTACAATAAAACTTGAGAGTGAGCCTGATGAAGGATCAACTTTTACATTTAACATTATCTTCGGCCTATCAGTTAAAGGTGAAAGTGATAAGGGATTCGAAACAAAAGAAACATTCATAGGCCTCGAAGGCAAACGTATTCTTGTAGCTGAAGATAACAAAATTAACTTCTTTGTAGCAAATAAATTCCTGACAGGATGGGGAGCTATAGTGACACCTGCCGAAAATGGACAGCTGGCACTTGAACTTCTGGAAATAGAGGATTTTGACCTGATCCTGATGGACCTGCAAATGCCTGTAATGGATGGGATCGAAGCTACCAGGATAATAAGGAAATCACAGGATCCAAGAATAAGCAATATACCTATAGTTGCTCTGACAGCAGCAATAATGTCGGAGAATCATGATAAGATCGGCGAACTCAGGATCAACGATTACGTCCTGAAACCGTTCAAACCTCACGATCTTTTCGAACGAATTAAGAAACATATAAGATAAGGATTCAAGGTTCAAGGTATAAAAACCGTGAGCCGTGTGCCGTGTGCCGTGTGCCTACTTAATACAATATTTGCTTATATAATCAGTGGCTCTTTTATTCCCCAGATTAAAAGATTCCCTGAAGTCATGACATGCATCCTCCTTTTTGCCCGAGTTAAGCAGGGCAATGCCTTTATTAAGCCATGTCTCTGAATTTGAAGGATCAAGGTCGAGCGACATGCTATAGTCCTTCATAGCCCAGTCCCAGGAACGCGACAAGAGGTATGTATCAGCCCTGTCGATATAACATTCCGCGTCGTTCGGATGGTACCGGAGGTTCTCCGAAAAATATTCAAGAGCCTTCAGGTAATCCCCCGAAGCAGATTCGACTTTACCAGCCAGACTCAAGGCCTTTTTGTTCTGAGGATACAAGCCCAGGAATTTCTCTATATCAGCCATTGCTCTGTTTCTTTCTCCCGTTTTGCGGAAACATTCAGCCCTTGAAATAAGCAGATCAGCATCCGGAATCTCCAGTGTAATAATCTTTGAATATGAAATAGTTGCTCCTGCATAATTTGATGCTGTAATTTGAGCTTTTGCCAGCAACCTCAGATATTTCTCATTATCAGGATGTGAATTTACAATCCCGGTCAGAATTTTTATTGCCTCGGCAGGTTTTTTTGCAGACAGATTATACAATGCCCTGGCATAAAGGACCTCTTCACTATCTTTGTATTCACTTTCAAGCTCCGACAATCTGTTAACCGCATCATAATTCATGTTTGCAGAAACATAATATTCAATTTCTGAAACACCTGTTTCAAGACTGGAATACCATTCTTTTTTCCAATACTGTCGCCATTCCGGACTGTTTTCAATTAGTCCATAGGCAGGATCAAGTAACACATCCTTTTCCCTTTTCCTGAATGGTGATCTGATATTCCTTTCAAGGTGATACAAGGAAGTACCGGCATCGCCTTTCATTGCATATATCCTTGACAAACCATAATCTCCTGAATATTGTGTCAGGGAATTTGCAGTGTTATAATCACTTATGGCACTTTGAAAGTCTCCCTCTTCAATGTATGCCTTTGCCCGATCAAGATATAACCTGTTATCCTTTTTCTCCTGGATAGCTGACGAGAGCAGCTCAATTGCCTCTGTGGATTTCCCGGTTTTGATCAATGCTCCTGAGTGAAGGAGAGTTTCATAAACGGACTGACCGTTAATAATACCTGTAATAAAGCAGGCTGTAATAAGAATTAAAATCTTCTTTATAATCTTATGCCCCATCGTCATTTTGTCTCCTCCGGTTTGAGTTCTGCGCCCAATTCCGTAATAACATGAATAAACCCTGAAATATGGAATTGTTCACGACCTGTTATCCTCCACTCAAAAACATCGCATTGATAAAAATATACACCGGGTGATACTATCTTGCCTTTATAGGTCCCATCCCAGTTGAGTCTGGGTTCCTCTGTTGAAAATATAAGCAGACCGTTGCGGTTAAAAAGCTTAAAATCAACCTCATCCACCAACGCTGAAGTCTTTGCCAGTAATATATCGTTAATTCCATCGCCATTTGGTGTAAAAACATTCGGTATCTCATAGAAGTTACAGGAGTCTATACATACCATTACTGATTTCTCACCTTCGTTGCCTAACAGATCAAATGCCGAAACAGCATAACAACCCGACAATATCTCACCCGGATAGTGTATGTAAAAAAAGGTATTCTTATCATAAATGGTTTCTATGAGTGTCAGTTCTTCATCATATTTCATCTTATAATAAATCTTATAGCCGTCTACATCTTCAAAGCATTCAGGATCGGTGATCCACCATGTTACGTTATTGTAAAGAGAGTCACACTGGCTTGTGACATTTATTACCGGTGCGCATGGAGGTTCATTATCGACAGGTATCACGCAGGTTATTTCCGAAAGGTTAATAAGATTTTTAGGCATGTTATCTGCCAGATAATTACCTGTTGATCTTATGTAATAACAATATTCTTTCTCGTTTTCAAGACCATAATCAATGTATATCAGCTGGTTGGTTGTGCCTACAGAATCAAATTCCATAGTGACATCATTAAGCCTGAAGAAATCATATTGTGTATTTATCCATGGGACGTTCCTGTTAATTATGAATCTTGTCTTACGGTCACCAGGGTTTGCTTCGAGGAAGAGAGACGATGCTATACCCGGATCGCCTATCATGAATTCCGGGCCCGGGGGCCTGTTCCAGAGCTCTATTTTATAAATATAACCGTATGACTGTGTATTTAACAGAGTATCAATAAATATCGTATCATTCAGGTCGGTTGTCGGGATGGTACTGATCAGCGAATAGTCGCTTGAGGTTATCCCCTGCGCCCTGTAAATAAGGTATTCATATGGCCCGGGGGCAGGAATTGTATCAAGCCCATCAGGTTTTTCCCAGGCAACATAGATAGATCCGTTAACCGGGTCTGTATTTCTTATGCTGACATTTGTTATTAACGGAACACCTGATACCAGGGTTGATGTAATTTCGTTAGAGGCTTTGCTTTCGGTTCCGTTTTTATAGACAGCAACAATTCTGTATGTATATTCCGTCCCGAACATAAGCCCCTCGCCGCCATTTGTATCGATATATGAAAAGGTATCACTGCCATCAACATACCCCACTTTAACGAATCCCGTCCATGATGGTATTCCGGCGGTACATGAATCGGGACTGAATGTTGAGGCACCCTCTCTTCTGTATATAGCAAATCCCGCAATGGCATCAGTACCATAATCCAACCACATCAGCCTTATAAATTTACCCTCTGGTATGGCATTAACAAGTACCGGAGATGGTCCCAGAACCTTGATGGTCATGTTGTCAATATCTGAGAGCATCATTTCTTCATTACTATCATCTGCCTTAAAAATAATATCATAGGGCTGCCCTCTTACAACCTCATGGCATGGTACCCACCAGAACCTCGAAGAAGAGGAGCCGGGAATTGACTCAATGGTAGTAAAATCAGCCGGACATGATGTAAAACCAAAAATACCTGATGTTGCCTTGAGCGTTATGGAATCATTGTCGGGATCTGTGGCTGAAAAAACAAAATCGACAGTATCGCCCACCTCCACGCATATATTTGCAGTAGCATCGTTCACCGGGGGTTTATTATTAGTGACGTAAACCTCTATTTGCATATCCCGTACCACTACCCCTATCTTTTTGCCGTTTCTCCATTCCTGTATTTCCATGGCTATATTATATTTTCCTGTGTCGGCCGGAGTATTCCATATCAGGTCACCGGTTATTGAATCAACGCGCAGGTAATGAGTTGCAGGAGGAAGAGTATAGTTTTCAATAGGCTTTCCATCTTCACGTGTACATACTGTAAGCTGATACGAGAGAGAGTCGCCATCAGGATCATAAGCGGCAGGATTATGAATGAAGATATACCCCAGGGCAGCTTTGTCGTATGGAGGATTCAGAAGAACAGGAGTACTGTTGAATCCCATGGATGGATTTACTGAAACGATTGTGGCAATAGAAAAAACAACATTGACGGAATTGGGAATATTCTTTACCCCCAGGTTCCTGTTCGGGTCCTGTACTACAACTCTATATACTCCGGGACCTGGAAATGTATGGTTGATTTTATAGACATTTCGCCGATAGAAATTGGGAAGTGTCACCTTTTCAATTCTTTGCGCTGTTGAAATTGAGTTATCGCCCCAGTTGACATCAAGTTGCTGCCTGTCAGCTAAACTCAGGGTATAGGTAAAGGTCGTAATCGTAAATTCATAGGTCAGATCCGATATCTGAACATATGTTATCTCACCTGCTCTGTTATGTGTTGCAGAAAGAACAAGAAAATTGAATGCTAAAACTGCCAGGATAATTGATTTCCTCATTTATTCTTAATTCCTCCGGATAATTAATTCAGTTTAAAAGTTTCTTCAGTCTTAAGAGGAGTCAGCATCACTCCCTCTTCAAAATCGTTAATCCTTATTATGGTCATATTGGCCTGATCGCTGTATAACTCGGTCATAATCAGGTTCTTCACCGTAATAACTTTTGGATTTCTTTCCGATCTGAACAGAAGATTCATACTTATCTCGTTATCTTCCAGTTTCAGATTTAATAACTGTCCTTTCAGCTGTTTATTGTTTATAAATATATTAACTTTTTTGTCCAGGTAGTTGTTCATCAGATCAGACGGAAAAGAGTTCTCAAGTTGTTTAGCATCAACTGGCAATTCCATGGCTGATAAAGAATAATCAAGCAGGAAATCATCATAATACATTCTTACAAAAACCTTGAGTGAGTCGGTATTTGTGACATGATCAATACTGGTAAGAGTTACATGTACAGGATGCAGGACAAACCAAATCGATAGTGCCAGTATTTTAAACATTTCTTGTCAGGTTCAGGAAATAACACAACCACAAAAATCAAGCCATTTACTAACCTTCATGGATGCTTACCCGGTCTTTCAGATACTGTACTGTGCCGACCTCAATGAAAGAGAAACCGGATCCGCCAGAAAAATTACCTGCAAGCACCACAACCAGGTCGTTATCTCTAAGGTCATGTGCCTTTACGAGGTTTTTAAGCGCGATATGGATAAATTCGTCGACTGACGTTCTTCTTTCCTGGTAACTGGGATATACACCATAAGAGAGGGCCAGTTCTCTCATTGTCCGGGTAGAATAACATTGTGCTAAAATATGGTTGAATCCCCTGTTAGAGGCCATATCCCTTATGGTTCTGCCTCTTTTTGTATCGGCAATTATTGCTTTTGCATTTACCCGCAGTGATGTTTCAACCGCCACCTTGGCCAAGTGGGATGACACCTCTCCTGTTACATTCAGGTATGGAGTATTAAGATATTTTTCCTTGTTTTTCTCAACCTCTACGGCCACTTTGGTCATTGTCTCAACAGCCTCTACAGGATATTTGCCGGTTGCAGTTTCACCGCTCAGCATTACGGCATCAGTCTGTGAGTATATGGCACTCGCTATATCGCTTACCTCTGCCCTTGTCGGACGCGGATTGGTAATCATTGAATGAAGCATCTGTGTTGCAACGATGACGGGCTTTCTCAGGTAGATACATTTCGAAATTATCATCTTCTGGATTGATGGTATCTTTTCATAGGGTATCTCAATAGCCAGGTCCCCTCTTGCAACCATAATGCCATACACCTCATCCAGTATCTCACCTAAATTTTCAACGCCCTCCTCATTTTCGATCTTTGCTATGATCTTTATCTCACTTTTATATTTGTCTATTTCAGCCTGTACATCCAGAACATCCTGCTTTGATCTTACAAATGAATGAGCAATGAAGTCAATATCATTTTCAGCTGCCATCTTTATGAATGCCCGGTCCCTGTCAGTAACCGATGGCAGGCAAATCTTAACTCCCGGCACGTTTACGCTTTTTCTTGATCCGATTGTTCCATCATTATCTGCCCTGCAGATGAGAGAATTACCCTCTTTTTTGAGCGCCTTTAATTCAAGATCTCCGTCGCTTATCATTACCATGGAAGCAGGGGGGACCTCTTCGGAAAACGTTTTCAGGCTCACAAAAAGTTCCCTCTTTGTGGATATTCCTGTAGGATCTCCTGTTATTTTTACGGTATCCCCTTTCTTTATCTCAATGGGAGCCTCACATATAGTAGTGCGAATCTCGGGACCTTTTGTGTCGATCATTATTGCGATTCTGTCAGAAACATCGCGTGCGTTCTTTATTATCCGCAAGGCCCCTTCAATATCAAGATGTGCAGAATTGATCCTTATGACATTCATACCCGCTTCGTACAGATCCCTGATAAATGCAGGTTCACAATTCTTGTCCGCGATGGTGGCTACTATTTTTGTTCTTTTTTTGTTCATCCCTCAACTTTCTTTTGTACCGAGTTTATTTATTAAAGCCTCAACAGCAAGTCTGTAACTGTCAAGTCTGAAACCTGAGATAGTGCCAGTACAATTAGGCGAAATGAGACTTGTATGCCGGAAATCCTCACGGGCAGCTATATTTGTTATATGAACCTCAACGACAGGTGTTTTAACCGATGCTATAGCATCAGCAATAGCAACAGAAGTATGAGTATAACCTCCGGCATTTAGAATGATACCATCGGATGAAAAACCTCTCTTCTGGATTTCGTTTATAAGCTCACCCTCAACATTTGACTGGTAATATTCAAAAACGATCTCAGGATAGAGCGATTTCAGCGATTTCAGGTAATCATCAAAAGACACTGCCCCATATTTGTCAGGCTCACGTTTTCCTAGAAGATTGAGGTTTGGCCCGTTAATGATACTGATCTTCATTTCACTTGATTTTTACAGTCTGTAAAAATAGATAAAATAATTATGCATGCGAAATAAACAAGGAAACCTACCTTTGTGTTACTTTGTGAAAACAAGTATTTAAACACATACCTGTCTAATTGGGTAATGCGGAAGATTAAAATAAATAATTATGAGTTTCTCCTGGAAGCAGGCAATAAAAGATTTTGAAACATATCTCAGGCTTGAAAAATCGTTATCGGAGAACAGTATTGAAGCTTACATCAATGATGTCTTCAAGCTTGAGAAATTTTTCGAAGAAAAAAAGGGAGACACTCTTCCTGTTAATGTGAAATACTCCGATCTGAAGGAATTCCTTGCCTGGTTGAATACTGAGAACCAGAATGCAAGAACACAATCAAGGGTACTATCGGGAATAAGGTCATTTTTCAGGTTTTTACTTATTGAAGGGGAGATAAAGGAGAATCCGGCATCACTTATCGAATCCCCCAAAATTGGACTCAAACTGCCTGAAGTGCTTTCGGTTAACGAAATTGACAGGATGATTGGTGCCATTGATCTAAGCAAACGTGAGGGACACAGAAACAAGGCGATCATTGAAACGCTTTATGGTTGCGGACTGCGGGTATCGGAACTTGTAAACCTGCGGCTTACAGATATTCACTATGCTGAAGGATTTGTCATGGTGACCGGAAAGGGAAACAAGCAAAGACTTGTGCCGGTAAGCAATAAAGCTCTTAAGGAAATTGACATTTATAAAACAGACAGGGCAAAGCTGCCTGTAATACATGACGGAAATATACTGTTTTTAAACCGCAGGGGACGGAAGCTGACAAGAGCAATGATATTCACAATAATAAAGGATCTTGCCCTGAAGGCTGACATCCGGAAAAAGATCAGTCCTCATACATTTCGCCATTCATTTGCGACTCATCTCATTGAAGGCGGAGCCGACCTCAGGGCAGTACAGGAAATGCTTGGACACGAGTCAATTCTAACCACTGAAATTTATACACATATCGACAGAAGCTTCCTTCGTGATACACTGATAATGTTTCATCCCAGGGCATAGAAAATTCAATTAGTAAAT